>NZ_JBNPLS010000004.1:0-161451 GCF_050313595.1 Desulfovibrio sp. SGI.169
CAGGGCCGGGCTGCCGCGCCTGACTCTGGACCACACCCGCTTTCCCGACCGGGAGAGCTTTGACCGGCGGCTCGTCGCCGCCCTGCGCGAAAGCGGCGCGGAACTCATCGTGCTGGCCGGCTATATGCGCCTGCTCTCCTCCGTTTTTCTGGAAGCCTTTGCCGGGCGCGTCATCAACATTCATCCGGCATTGCTGCCCAGCTTTCCGGGCGTGCGCGGCGGGGCCGACGCCCAGGCCTACGGGGTCAGAATTTCCGGCTGCACCGTGCATTTTGTGGAAGAAAAGATGGACAGCGGCCCGGTGATCATCCAGGCCGCCGTGCCCGCGGAGGCCGGAGAGCCTCTGGACAGTCTGATGAACCGCATTCACGCTCTGGAGCACCGCATCTATCCGCAGGCGCTGCAGTGGTTCGCCGAGGGGCGCATCAGCACGCAGGGTCGCCAGGTGCTTCTGACGCCGGGCGCGCGGCCCGCCCTGAAGCCGGACGGGCACTGGCTGGTCTGGCCGCCCCTGGAAGAAGGTTTTTAAGGCCAGCCCCCCGACGCGGAGAAAGGCCGCTCTCCGCTTCGCTTTGGACGGATAGAGAAAATCTCTCTGCGGCAGATGCAAAGATAGCGCAATCTTTTTACGGGGTTGGTTCTAAACCCGCAAGGATTTTGCGGCGGCGTAGCCGGGTTCATTCGCGAAAAACCACGTCGCGAACGATCCTGCAAAAATTCTCCACAGAATTCTGTGCAGAATTTTTGCAACTAGGTTCAGGACTCATTAAATACAAAAGATGACAATGGCAGCGATGCAAATAGCGAACAAGAAAGTGTGGGCGCAGCGGTCATAACGCGTGGCAATTTCGCGCCAATCCTTGCGTCTGCCAAACATGATTTCTATTTTGTGCCGCTGTTTGTAAAGTTTCTTGTCATAGGCCACCGAGGTTTTTCGCGCCCGTTTTTTGCCCGGCCGCCTGATCCGCCGCGCCCGGGGCAGCCCCGCCGCCCCCCCCCAAAAAAAAACGCCGCCGGGAATTCCGGCGGCGGGCGCGGCAAGTCGGGCTAAAGCAGCCGATTTTAGGTCCAGGTTTTGGTGATCAGCTCATACAGCTTTTCCGAAAGAGCCTTGAGATCCGGCTTGGTGTACTGGGCGTCCGCGCCCACGCTGGCGCATTTGCGGGCCAGGCTGTCATTGATCATGGAAGAAAAGATGGCCACCGGCAGGCGCTTCAGCACCGGGTCTTCCTTGATCCGCTTGCAGAGGGCCAAACCGTCCATGGAGGGCATTTCAATATCGGTGATGATGCCCTGCACATACGAAGAGATAGGCTTGCCCTCCTCCTCGCTGCGTGCGCGCAATTCCTGCAGATAATCCCATGCCTCCTGGCCGTTGACGCGCTGCGTGAGGTTGAAGCGCCCCTCCCTGGCGAGCAGATCCTGCACCAGAGAGCGAATGCTGCTGGAATCGTCCACATGCAGAATGTCATAGGTCTTGCCGTCGGTATCGCTCACGGCGGCCCCTTCAAAGCTGATGGCCATGGCCGGATGCAGCTCGGCCACAATGGCTTCCAGATCCAGCAGAAAGATGACCCGCTCTTCCAGGCGCACCACGCCCGTCACCGAACTGCGGCTGACGTTCTGCAAAAAATTGCCCGGCGCTTCCACATCCGTCCAGCTCAGACGGTAGATGCGGTTGACGCCCGATACCAGAAAGCCCGTGCAGACCGTATTGAACTCGGTAACGATGACCTTGGCGTCTTCGTTGGTAATGGGCTCGCTGCCCAGAAACAGGGCCATGTCAATGAGCGGCACGATGCGACCGTTGCGATGGGGAAAGGCCCCCAGCAGAGCTTTATGGCGCATTTCCGGCATGGCGGTGACTGTCTGCCGCCGTCCGATTTCCACAACTTTGGCCACATTCAGGCCGTAGTGCGCTTCGTAGCCGTCCTGATTGACGTAAAATTCCACGATTTCCAGCTCATTGGTGCCGGTTTCCAGCAAAATATTGGTTTGCGCCATATAGCCACTCCATATGCGGGGACGCCGCGCGGACAGGTAATTCCGCTTCCGGGCTCCATGCCGGAACCGGGATGCGCGACCGCGTTCGCGCCGCCGCCGGCAAATAAGACAAAACTCATGCCCTTTTTATTTGAAAGTCAAATAAAAACATTCAGGATGCGAACCCGACGGTGCAAGCCTCCTGTGCCGTTGAGTCTCCTTATCGGTCGTTCTCCGAAAAAGATTAGCGGCGATCCGGCAAATAAGCCGACCCGCCGCCCGCATGTCTGAACGTCAGCCCTGATTCTGAAACAGAGCCGTGGACATGTAGCGCTCGCCGGTATCACAGGCAAAGGTGACGATGTTCCTGCCACGCATTTCGGGCCGCGCCGCCACATCCAGCGCGGCCAGCACATTGGCCCCGGTGGAAATGCCCGCGCAGACGCCCTCGACGCCCATGAGCCTGCGAGCCATGTGAATGGCCGCCTGTCCATCAACCGGCATGATCTCGTCCAGCAGAGAACGGTCCAGAATTTCCGGCACAAAGCCCGCGCCAATGCCCTGAATCAGATGCGCCCCCGGCTTGCCGCCGGAAAGCACAGGCGAATCCCTGGGTTCCACGGCCACCACCCTGAAGCCGGGGATGCTCTCTTTCAAAAAACGCCCCGCGCCGGTAATGGACGAACCCGACCCCACGCCGGCCACCAGAACATCCATTTTGCCCACGCTGTCCTTGTATATCTCCGGCCCGGTAGTCTGATAATGGGCCTCCACGGCTTCCGGGTTGGCAAACTGGCCCAGAATGCGACCCCCGGCGCTCTCGGCGATGCGCCGCGCCTCCCGCACGGCCCCGCTCATGCCCTCGCCCGCGGGCGTGAGCCTGAGCTCAGCGCCCAGCGCCCTGAGCAGATTGCGGCGCTCCAGACTCATGGATTCGGGCATGGTCAGCACGCAGCGCAGGCCGCGCGCGGCGGCCACCAGGGCCATGCCGATGCCCATGTTGCCGCTGGTGGCCTCCACCAGCAGGCCGCCGGGCTTCAGTTCGCCCCGCGACAGGGCGCGCTCGATCATGTGAAAGGCCACCCGGTCCTTGATGGAGCCGCCGGGGTTACGGTTTTCCAGCTTCAGCCAGACAGTGCCCGGCAGGTCGCGCGAAAGCCCAAGGCGAAGCAGGGGCGTATTGCCGATAGTCTGCAAGAGAGTGGTCAACATACTATTGCCTCACATGTGCGATTGGATGCATCGGCTTCGAAAGCGTCGCCGGCATTTACTTTTTGCAGATGCCGCTTAGATATAAGGTAGTGGAAAGCGTGCCGCTTGGCAAATAGTTCCCTCGCCCTCTTGACAGACGGAACGACTCGCCGTAAAGAAAGCGTCCATTGGTGCGGAACCGGCGTTGCCCGGCAACAACCCTTTGATTTTATGGAGGAAATATCATGAAATTCATACAGCTGGCGTCGCTTTTTCTGGCTCTGGCCCTTTGCCTTGCCGGCGGTGTGGCGCACGCCAAAGCCGATACCGTGGCCCTGTATACCGAAGCCGTGATGACCGGCGATATACCGGTTCTGGAAAAACTGCTGGCGCCCAACTACTGGCACGTCAGCTCCAATGGTCACATTCAGGACAAGGAAAACTTCATCGCCGGCATCAAGAGCAAAAAGCTGGTCGTGGATCGTCTGACGCTCACCAATGTGCGTGAAACCCAGGTCGGCAATACCAGGCTGCTCACGGCCAACGGCCATTTCAAGGGAACGGCCACGCCCGCCCTGCCGCAGGGCCTGATGCGCTTCAGCATGGTGCTCGCCAATAATAACGGCGTTGAGCAGGTGGCGCTGTTTCAGGCCACGCCTGTGGAACCCAGCGACGACTGCCAGGACGGCAACTGCAAGATCAGGTAAACCCGCCGGCGCCGCGACAAAAAGTCCGCCGCTGCCCAAAGGCAGCGGCGGACTTTTTGTTTTCCACGCCTCCAGCGCGCTAGCGCATGGAGAGCGCAGAAACTTTCGGCAGGCGCAACGCCTGGCCGCTTCAGGCTCTATTCAAAACGGCTCGCGCCGGTGATCAGAACCATGTCAACGGGCACATTTTCATGCATGCCCATGCTCTTGGTCTTGACCTTGGCGATCTTGTCCACCACATCCATGCCGTCGGCAACTTTGCCGAACACGCAGTAGCCCCAGCCGTCCAGGCTGGGCTGGCTGTGATTCAGAAAATCATTGTCCACCAGATTGATGAAAAACTGGGCCGTGGCGCTGTGCGGATCACGCGTGCGAGCCATGGCGATGGAGCCGCGCTCGTTTTTCAGACCGTTGTCGGCCTCATTCTGCACAGGCTCGCGGGTGGCCTTTTCGTCCATGCGCGCGCCCAGACCGCCGCCCTGAATCATGAAACCGGGTATCACGCGGTGGAAGATGGTATTTTCATAAAAGCCGTCGTCCACATACCGCAGAAAGTTGGCGACGGTTTTGGGGGCCTTGTCCTGAAAAAGTTCAATCAGGATATCGCCGGACGAGGTTTCCAGCAATACGGTGGGATTAGCCATGCCTGCTCCTTGATGGGGAATATTCCGGCCCGACGCGGGCCGTTTTTGCAATATAGGCCAGGCCGGGCCGGATGACAATGCCGCAAGCCGGGTATACACTGCGGCCCATGTCCAGAACAGCCAGATCCTCCACAACGCGCGGCGCAACGCGACCGCGGGCCGTGCCGGCCGCCCTGCCCGGTCTTGAACCCGCGTCGTCCGCCTTTGTCCCGCCACGCCATCTGCCGCCCGACGCGCATCTGCCGCAACTGCGGCAGGCGCTGCTGACCTGGTTCGCGGCGCACCAGCGGCCCCTGCCCTGGCGCGTCAACTATACGCCCTACGAGGTCTGGATTTCCGAGGTCATGCTTCAGCAAACCCAAATGGAACGCGGCGTGAGCTATTTTACGCGCTGGATGGCCCGCTTTCCAGACGTGGCCTCGCTGGCCGCCGCCTCCGAAGAGGAGGTGCTGCGCCTTTGGGAAGGTCTGGGCTATTATTCGCGCGCCCGTCACGCGCTGGCCGCCGCCCGTCAGATCATGAACAAGCATGGCGGCGTTTTCCCCGCCGCACTGGAGGACATCCGCGCGCTGCCCGGCGTGGGGCCGTATACGGCCGGTGCCATCGCCAGCATCGCCTTCGGCGAAAAACTGCCCTGTGTGGACGCCAATGTGGAACGGGTGCTGGCCCGCGTTTTTGACCTGGACACGCCGGTCAGGCAGGAGCCGGCGGCCTCGGCCGTGCGGGCCTGGGCGCTGCGCCTGGTGCCTGAAGGCAAGGCCCGCGAGCACAATCAGGCCATGATGGAGCTGGGGGCCTTGGTCTGCGGCAAAAAACCGCGCTGCGCGGCCTGCCCGCTGGCCGCCTTCTGCATCAGCCTGCATCTGGGCATTGTGGATCAGCGCCCGGCCCCCGGCAAACGCGCGCCCATCACGCCCATTGAAGTGGTCACCGGCGTGCTGCGCCGCAACGACAAAATTTTTGTGCAAAAGCGGCTGCCCTCCGGCGTCTGGGGCAATCTCTGGGAATTTCCCGGCGGTCGGGTGGAACCGGGCGAAAGCCCGGATGCCGCCATTGTGCGCGAATTTTCGGAAGAAACCGGTTTCGCCGTGAGTGTGGACAGCAAATATGGCGTCATCCGCCACGGCTACACCACCTATAAAATCACCCTGCACTGTTTCGCCCTCAGCATGGCCGGCGGCGACCCGGAGGAAGCTCCGGCCCCGCCGCTGCTCACGGCGGCCAGCGCCTGGCGCTGGGCCACGCCTCGGGAACTGGAGGCCCTGGCCATGCCCGCGGCCCACCGCAAGCTTGCGGACCGGATTTTTGCCGCCGCCGGGCGCCGCCTGCCGGGCGCATAGCCCACCGCCATGGGCGGACGCAAGAAACGCCGCGCGCCCTCCCGCCCTTGCCGACAGGGCGACCGTATCTGTTTTGCATTTCGGCGGGCGGCGGTTTGCCGTGAGCATCCGTCAAAAGCGGCCTTTTCGTCGACGACTGGCGTATCTTCCAGAAATGAAGATTCTTTTGGCTGTATCCGGCCTGTGTTTTACCGCCGGCGATACTTGACAGCGCCCGCCACTGATGGTAATTGGAAAAAATTCAAGACGACTGGCGCTTTGGCGCAAGCCGTCACATCCTGATGCAGGACGTCATGTTCACAACGGGGTGGCCTGAATGGGCCCCCTTTTTTTTGTCCCCGCGGCAGGCCGCGGGCTGGCCCCTCGCGACGCCATCGCTTTTTAAGGATGCTATGAACGAAACCGTTCTCAAAGAAACCGTCATTCGCCTGGCCGAGCCTGTGGTTCGCGCTCTGGGGCTGGTCATCTGGGGGGTGGAGGTGGCCCAGGCCGGTCGCATGGTGCTGCGCCTCTTTGTGGATGCGCCCGCGCGCGGACCGGAAGATTCCGCCCCGGCCCTCCCGCCCGGCGAAGGGCGGGGCGAAGCCCCCGGCTCGGCCGGCATTGACCAGTGCGAAGAAATTTCACGCCATCTGGGGCTGGCCCTGGAGGTGGAAGACGCCGTACCCTCAGCCTATGTGCTGGAAGTATCCACGCCGGGTCTCAGCCGTCTTTTTTTCAGCCTTGGGCAGATGCGCCCCTACCTGGGCGACGTGGTGGAGGCGCGGCTGCATGCGCCTCGCGCGCCCGAAGGCGGCGCGGAATCCGGGGCGGCCCCCCGCCGCCTCTGGCGCGGCAGGCTCATCGCCGTGGAGGCGGACGCCTTTGTGCTGGAGCCCGTCGCGGTTTCGGCCGAGGGGGAAATCCGCCCGGAGGCGCTGCCCCCCGTGCGTTTGCCCTGGGCGGAAGTGCGTCGCGCCAGCCGCATGCATATTTTCCGTCAGCCGGTCAAACCCGGCAAGGGGCCCGGAAAAAGGGCCGGCAAGGGGCCGAAAAAAGAAGGCGGCAAAGGTTCCCGCGACACTCGCAACAGTGCGTCACCTGAAGCCAAATAGCGATTTTACGCCGCCAGGCGCGGCAGTCGGAGGCAGACATGAATCTTGAACTCAAAAAGGCCATTGACCAGATCAGCAAAGACAAGGGCCTTGACCGCGATATGCTCATCGACACGCTGGAAGACGCCGTGCGCACTTCGGTGCTGCGCCGCTTCAGCGAAGATATGGACGTGGAAGTGACCTACAATGACGATACCGGCGACATTGAGGTTTACCAGTTCAAAATCGTGGTGGAAGACGACGACGTGGCCAATGAGGATACCCAGATCGCGCTGGCCAAGGCCCGCGAGCATGACCCCTCTGTGCAACTGGACGACGAAATGGGCTTCCGGGTCAAGGTGGAGGACCTGGGGCGCATTGCGGCCCAATCCGCCAAGCAGGTCATCATCCAGCGCATGCGCGACGCCGAGCAGGAAATCATTTACGAGGAATACAAGGACCGCGTGGGCGAAATCGTCTCCGGCATCATCCAGCGCCGCGACAAGGGCGGCTGGGTGGTCAACCTGGGCCGCACCGAGGCCATTCTGCCCCGCGAAGAACAGATTCCGCGCGAGCATTACAAGCGCGGCGACCGCGTGCAGGCCCTGATCATCGAGGTGCGCAAGGAAGGACGCGGCCCGCAGGTGGTCATCTCGCGCGCGCACCGCGACTACATGGCCGCCCTGTTCCGCCGTGAAGTGCCTGAAGTGGATGACGGCGTGGTGCAGATTATGGGCGTGGCCCGCGACCCCGGCTCACGCGCCAAGGTGGCGGTGCTCTCGCGTGAACGTGATGTGGACCCGGTGGGCGCCTGCGTGGGCGTGCGCGGTTCGCGCATCCAGAATATCGTGCAGGAGCTGCGCGGCGAGCGCATCGATATTGTGGTCTGGAGCCCCGAAATAGCCACATACGCCCGCAACGCCCTGGCCCCGGCCCTGGTTTCGCGCATCGTGGTGGATGAAGAGGAGAATCTCCTGGAAGTCATCGTGCCCGACGACCAGCTCACCAACGCCATCGGCCGCAAGGGGCAAAACGTCAAGCTGGCCGCGCGCCTGCTGGGCTGGAAGGTCGATATCTTCACCGAAACCCGCTACAACGAGGCCAACGCCATCGGCCACGGTCTGGAGCAGGTGGCCAGCGTGGCGGAAGTCTCCATCGAAGCCCTGCTGGAAGCGGGTTACTCCTCGCTGGACGCGCTGCGTGAAGCCAGCGACGAGGAGCTGGCCGACAAGCTGACCATCAGCGCGTCACGCATTTCGGATCTGCGCTCCGCCATCAACTTCCTGGCGCCGGTGGTGGAAAGCGCGCCTGAATCTTCGGCTGTGGAGCTGGGGCGCCCCGAAAGCGGGACCGAAGCGACGCCGGAAAGCGCGGAAGACGCCGGGAGCGGCGATGCCGAAAAATAAGACCCCGCTCGTGGGGGCCCGTGGCGCTGAC
The DNA here is from genome assembly GCF_050313595.1 of Desulfovibrio sp. SGI.169. Classification (NCBI taxonomy): domain Bacteria; kingdom Pseudomonadati; phylum Thermodesulfobacteriota; class Desulfovibrionia; order Desulfovibrionales; family Desulfovibrionaceae; genus Desulfovibrio; species Desulfovibrio sp. SGI.169. The sequence goes on from NZ_JBNPLS010000004.1 coordinate 8,376, forward strand.
AGCCCGGGAAGACCTGAAGGGCCGGTGCGAATGTGCGTGATCTGCCGCCGCCGCTTCGCCAAGAACGAGCTGAACCGCCATGTGCTGACAGCACAGGGAAATTTGAGTATTGACGCGGAAAAAACCAGACCGGGCAGGGGCTGGTATGTGTGTTCCGATCCTGTCTGCGAACAAAAATTCGCCAAATACAGGCCCGGTACACGGCGCGCGGCGGCCGCCAGGCGGAAAACGCGCGGTACGGCTGGCGACAGCCTTGAGAAGGGGGGTAAACATGCCTGAAGAAAAAATCAAGATAAAGGATCTCGCCGGAGAGCTTGACGTGCAGTCCAAAGACATGCTGCGCGCCCTGCGTGAACTTGGCCTGCCGGCCAAGAGCACCGCCGGTTCCGTATCCGTGGAGGATGCGACCCGCCTGCGCGGCTACTTTGCCGGGCAGAAGCAGGGCGATGTGGAGCGCACGGAGGTTCAGCCCAATGTCATCGTGCGCCGCCGCCGCAAAGAGGCCGGCGCGGCTCCCGCGCCCGAAGCGAAAGCCCCCGGGGCTGAAGCCGCTCCGCCGGCCCGGCCCGAAGCGGAAAGCGCGCCCGAGGCGGCCGCGAGCGGGGGCAAGGCCGAGGCGGCTGACGGCCTCCCGGTAGCATCCGCCGCGAACGATGACGCCGCGCCCGCGACGGCGGGTGCGGACGCCCCCGCGCCCAAAGCGCGAAAGACCGCCCGCGTGGTGGCCGCGGCGCGCGTCATCAGCCGCCCCGGCGACGAAGTCGCGCGCCCCGCGGCCACTGACAGGGCCGCCGGGCCAGTGACGCAGGACGCCCCCGTTGTGGAAGAAAAAACCGCCGATCCCGTGGTTCCGGTTGATATTCCCCCCGCCGAAACCCCGGAAAAAAGCGCCAAAACTTCCCGGCTGGCCCGTCCCGACGCTTCGGCCATGCCTGAAGGTTCTTCCGCGCCGACCCTGCCCCCGCGCGCGGTCGATTCCCACGCCGAAAATCAACAGGCGAACGCCTCGGCCGCTGAGGGGGCCGACGCCGCTGAGGCCGCGCCGCGCCGCGCTTCCCGCGTCGAACCCGCCGCGCCCCAGGTGCGCATCATTTCACGCCCCGCGCCCGGCTCGCAAGACAGCCGCCCCGCCCCGCGCGCCGCTTCCGGCTTTCGCCCCGGCGGTTCCGGACGATCCGGCGACGGCTCGCGCGCTCCCCGCGCGGGCGCGCCCGGCAGACCGGCCGGACCGGGGGGGGGACGCCCCGGCGGCCCCGGCAGACCCGGCGGCTTTGCCCAGCCCGCGCCCGCCCAGCCCGCGGACGGCCGCGACGGCCAGAGCAAGAAAAAGCGGCTCAAGGGCCGCCGCACCGTGGATTTTCAGCAGGGCGATTTCGGCCGTCATCAGGACGACGATGACGCGCCGCGGCTGAACCGGGGCAAGGGCCGCCGCAAGGGCGGCAAGCCCGTTGCGCCCCAGACCACGCAGCCCCTGAAGGCGGCCAAGCGCAAAATACGCGTCGCAGAGGCCATTCGCGTGGCGGACATGGCCCACCAGATGGGTCTCAAGGCCAACGAGATCATCAAGGTGCTCTTCGGCCTGGGCGTGATGACCACCATCAACCAGTCTCTGGATATTGACACGGCCACTCTGGTAGCCGCCGAATTCGGCTATGAGGTGGAAAAGGCCGGCTTCTCCGAAGAGGACTATCTGGCCCCCAAGGAGGTTGACGCGCCCGAAACCCTCAAGCCGCGTCCGCCGGTGGTGACCATCATGGGCCATGTGGACCACGGCAAGACCTCACTGCTGGACGCCATTCGCAAGTCCAACGTGACCAGCGGCGAGGCGGGCGGCATCACCCAGCACATCGGCGCCTACCATGTGAAAACCAAACGCGGCGACATCGTCTTTCTGGACACGCCCGGCCACGAGGCCTTCACGGCCATGCGGGCGCGCGGCGCGCAGGTCACGGACCTGGTCATTCTGGTGGTGGCCGCCGATGACGGCGTTATGGAGCAGACCCGCGAGGCCATCAACCACTCGCGCGCGGCCAACGTGCCCATCATGGTGGCTGTGAACAAGATGGACAAACCCGGCGCGGACCCGGATCGCGTGCTGCGCGAACTTTCCGAACTGGGCCTCCAGCCCGAGGATTGGGGCGGCGACACCATTGTGGCCAAAGTGTCGGCCAAGACCCGCGAAGGGCTGGACGACCTGCTGGAGATGGTGGCCCTGCAATCGGAAATCATGGAGCTCAAGGCCAACCCGGACAAGGCGGCCCGTGGCCATATTGTGGAAGCCAGGCTGGACAAGGGGCGCGGCCCCATTGCCACGGTGCTGATTCAGGAAGGCACGCTCAAGCAGGGCGACAACTTCGTTTGCGGCCCGTTCTCAGGCCGCGCGCGCGCCCTGACCAGCGACCAGGGCAAAAAAGTCAAGGAGGCCGGGCCCTCCCTGCCGGTGGAGGTGCAGGGCTTTGAAGGCGTGCCTGAAGCCGGCGAGGAATTTTTTGTGGTGGCCGACGAAAAGCTGGCCCGCCGCATTGCCGATTCCCGCGCGGCCAAGCAACGCGAACGCGACCTGGCCTCCGAATCCAGGATAACGCTGGAGACCTTCCTCTCCCAGCGGGCTTCGGATCAGGAAGCCCTGACCCTTAATCTGGTGCTCAAGGCCGATGTGCAGGGCAGCCTGGAGGCCATCACCGAGGCCCTGAACAAGCAGAGCACGGACAAGGTGCGCCTCAACGTGGTGCACGGCGGCGCCGGCGCCATCACCGAATCCGACATTCTGCTGGCGTCGGCCTCCAAGGCCATCATCATCGGCTTCAACGTGCGGCCCACCTCCAAAATCAAGGATGTGGCCGAACATGAAAATGTGGACATTCGCTACTACGATATCATCTACAAACTGATAGACGATATCAAAAGCGCCATGGCCGGTCTGCTGGCCCCGGTGCAACGCGAGGTATATCTGGGTCAGGCCGAGGTGCGCGACACCTTCAGCGTGCCCAAGGTGGGCGTCATTGCCGGCTCGTATGTGGCTGACGGCAAGATCGCCCGCAATGCGGGGGTGCGGCTGCTGCGCGACGGCGTGGTGGTGTATACCGGCAAGATTCTGTCGCTCAAGCGCTTCAAGGATGACGCCAAGGAAGTGGTCAAGGGCAATGAATGCGGCGTGGGCCTCGAAAACTTCAATGATGTCAAGATCGGCGACATTATCGAAGCCTTTGAAACCGTGGAAGAAGCCGCCACGCTGTAATGATTGCGATTGCTCCGGCCGGGCCTCGGCCCGGCCGGTTTGCATTGCCGGGTAATGCAACGAAAAACGCTCTTTTTTCCTCCGGCGCTCTTGCCGGCGGCTTTTCGCGGGCCCGCTTTCGCAGGAGCGCCGCGGAAAAAAGATTGTTTTTCGCCAAACCATCGCGGCTCAACAAAAGCCCAAGCCGGAGTCAAATCTCAATTTATGTCCATGTTCATGGCGGTTCTGACTGTCGAATTCAGCCTGGACGGCAACGACAATCTCAAGGCCAAGCGCCGCGTCGCCAACAGTCTGAAGCAGAAAACCCGCAACAAATTCAATGTGGCCATCGCCGAGGCCGGCACCGAAGACAGCCTCACGCGCCTGCGCCTGGCCGTGGCTTCCATTTCCAACAGCGAGACCCATCTCCGCAGCCGCATGGACAAATGCGCTCTGATGATGGAAGCGGTCTGCCCCGAAGAGATGGTTAACAGCCAAGTAGAGATTTATGCCACAGACTGAACTGATTCCGGCGCGCTTTTACGACGGCGCATTCCGTATGGTCGCGGCCCTGCGTGGGCTGGATCGCGTGCTGCTGGCCGGCCATGTTCATCCCGACGGCGACGCCGTGGGCTCCCTGGCCGCCGCCGGGCATATTCTGCGCGCTCTGGGCAAGGAATTCATTCTTTACAGCGGTACCGGCCTGCCGCAGTATCTCCGGTTTTTCCCCCTGCCCGGCACGGTGCGCACCAGCCTGGAGCATCTGCCCTTCACGCCGCGTTGCGCCCTGCTGCTGGACTGCGGCGAGCCCCACCGCCTGGGCGGGGAACTGGCCGAACGCCTGCCCGACTTCACAACGCTGAATATTGATCATCACCTGGGCGGAGACGGCATGGGCAGCCTGGCCAACTGGGTGGAGCCGGCGGCGGCGGCCACAGCCCAGCTCATGGCTTACATCGCTCTGGCCGCGGGCTTGCCGCTGCAAGGCGACCTGGCCCGCGCCGTGGCCCTGGGCGTCATCACTGACACGGGCGGTTTCTGCCACGGCAACACCAGCGCCGCTGTCTTCGCCCTCTGCGCGCACCTGGTGGAGAACGGCTGCAACCTGACGGAGCTGCGCGAACGCCTGGAAAACAACTGGACCCTGGGCCGCATGCGCCTCTGGGGCAGACTCATGGAACGCGCGCGTCTGGAACGCGGCGGCGAAGTGGCCTTCTGCCTGGTGACGCTGAAAGACCTGCGCCAATGCCGGGCCCTCAAGGAAGACCTGGAAGGCTTTGTGGATCAGTTGCGACGGCTGGGCGGCGTGCGCGTGGCTGCCGTGCTGCGTGAGGAAGAGCCAGGAATATGCAGGTTCAGCCTGCGCTCCTATGGCGATACGGATGTGCGCGCCACGGCGGCCGCTCTGGGCGGGGGCGGGCACCTCAACGCGGCGGGCGGCGCTCTGAACCAGATGCCGGAGCAGGCCGCCTCGACGCTGCTGGCCGCCATCAACGCCCAGCTGGACAAAGAAGACGCCGCGTCCGCCGCGGCGCGATAACATTTTGACTTCAGACCGTTCTGCGGCTATGATGCTGGTTTACGTATGCCCGATGAAGAAATGACGACCGCCGCGCCCCGCCCGCGCCAGGCCCAACCGCTGCCGCAACTGCACGGGGTGCTGGTGCTGAACAAGCCCTCGGGGCCCACATCGGCCCGCTGTCTGGCGGCGCTCAAGCGTCTGGGGCAGAAAAAGATCGGCCACGCCGGCACGCTGGACCCATTGGCGTCAGGCGTGCTGCTGGTGTTGCTGGGCCAGGCCACCAAACTTTCCTCACACCTGATGGCGGGCGGCGGTAAGATTTACAGCGGCGTTCTGCGCCTGGGCCAGACCACGGACACCTGGGACTGTCAGGGGAATATCCTGGCCGAGGCCGCATGGGAGCATGTCAGCGAAGACGACGTGCGCCGCGAGATCGCCCTCTGGCGCGAAACGCGCGAGCAGCCCGTGCCGCCCTATTCGGCGGCCAAGCACGAGGGCCAGCCCCTGTACAGGCTGGCGCGCAAGGGCGCGGCGGCTCCCGCCAAGGTCAAACGCGTGGAAATTTCACAGGCGGACACGCTTGATGTGAGCCTGCCGCTTGTACGCTTTCGGGTCGCTTGCAGTTCCGGCACCTATATACGCTCCCTGGCCCACAGCTTGGGGATGCGACTGGGATGCGGAGCCGTGCTCACGGAACTGACCCGGGAGTACAGTCACCCCTTCGGCCTTGACGCCGCCCGCGACCTGCGGGACCTCACGGCTGATCCCGCCCTGCTGGCCGCAAGCCTGCGCCCTATCGCCGAGGCCTTGCCGCACTGGCCCAGGGTGGAGCTCACGCCGGAACAGGCGCGGCAGGTTCGTAACGGCATCGCCGTGCGTTGCGCGTCGCTGCCGTCGGGCGGCGGGGAAGCGGCGCTGCTGCTGGACCGGGGCGAGGCCCTGGCCCTGGCGCGGCGCAAAGCAGCGCCTGGCGGGCCTTGCTGGGCCGTGTTGCGGGGGCTTTGGAACTAACTTCATCCTTGAGGAGTACTGCTGTGGTTATGGATGCTGAACAGAAAAAAACGGTCATTGACGCCCACGCCAAGCATGAGGGCGACACGGGTTCCCCGGAAGTTCAGGTGGCGCTGCTCACCGCGCGCATTGAAGGCCTGACCGGCCACTTCAAGGTGCACAAGAAAGACTTTCACTCCCGTACCGGCCTGCTCAAGCTGGTGGGGCATCGCCGCAAGATTCTGAACTACCTGAAAAAGAAGGATGTGCAGCGTTATCGCGCGCTCATCGAGAAGCTTGGCTTGCGCAAGTAATATTTGGCTGAAAAAAAGGGGGGGTCGCCAGACTCCCCCTTGCCGCATCAGGCCCCGGGCGCGTCAGTGTTGAAGCGCCCCGGGGCCGCGCGGCATGATCACACGCCCCGCGGGGCATAAACGCGAGAGAAGGGGGGTCCGGGAAAAGCAGGCGGAAGGATGCGCGCCTTTTGCCCGTTTTTGCCGGAATCCCCTTCGCAGGAGCAAAGGATATCACTATGTTGCAGGATATTTTCAATCCCGCCAGGGTTACGGCCCAGGTGGGCGGCAAGGAAATCGTTTTCGAGTGCGGCCGTCTGGCCAATCAGGCCCACGGCGCGGTCTGGATGCAATGCGGCGGCACGGTGGTGCTGGTGACGGTCTGCTCCCAGCCGCTGGAGTTCGACAAGGGCTTTTTCCCGCTCACTGTGGAGTATTCCGAAAAAATGTACGCCGCCGGCCGCATTCCCGGCAGCTTCTTCCGCCGCGAAATCGGCCGCCCCTCGGAGCGCGAAACTCTGGTGGCGCGCCTTATCGACCGGCCCATCCGCCCGCTCTTCCCCAAGGGCCTGAATGAAGACGTGCAGGTGCTGGCCAGCGTCATTTCCGCCGACCAGGAGAACGAGTCGGACGTGCTGGCCCTCACCGGCGCGTCAGCGGCCCTGATGGTTTCGCCGCTGCCCTTTGAAGGGCCGGTGGCCGGCGGCCGCATCGGCCGGGTCAACGGCCGGTTTGTGCTCAACCCCTCCTTTGAACAGCAGGCCCAGAGCGACCTGAACATTCTCTTCGCGGCTTCGCGCGACGCCCTGACCATGGTGGAGGGCGACGCCCGCTTTCTGCCGGAGGATGTGATCATTGAAGCCCTGGACTGGGGCCGCAAGGAAATCCAGCCGCTCATCGACGCCCAGTTTCGTTTGCGCGAACTCTGCGGCAAGGCCAAGATGGCCTTTACCCCGCATGAGGATGACCCGGCCCTGGTGGCGCGGGTGCAGGAACTGGCCCGCGGGGCCGGCATTGAGGAGGCCCTGCGCGTGCCGGACAAACTGCCGCGCAAGGACGCCCGCAAGGCCGTGAAAGACAAGGTCATGGAAGCCCTCAAGGCTGATCCGGCCTGGGCCGAGAACGAAGCCGCGCTGAAGAGCGTGGCCGACATCCTCGGCGGCATGGAAAAAGCCCTGGTGCGCGCCCGCATCGTCAACGAGGGCACGCGCATCGACGGTCGCGACACCAGAAGCGTGCGGCCCATCCAGATTCAAACCGGGGTGTTGCCCAGGGCGCACGGTTCGGCGCTTTTCCGCCGGGGCGAAACCAAGTCGCTGGTGGTGACCACCCTTGGCTCATCCACGGACGAACAGCGTATGGATTCGCTCACCGGCGACGTGACCAAGCGCTTCATGCTGCATTACAATTTCCCGCCCTACTGTGTGGGCGAGGTCAAGCCCGTGCGCGTGTCGCGCCGTGAAATCGGCCACGGCGCTCTGGCGGAAAAATCCCTGCGGCCCATTCTGCCCGCTGACGCGGACTTTCCCTTCACCCTGCGCGTGGTGGCCGAAACCATGGAATCCAATGGCTCTTCCTCCATGGCGGCGGTCTGCGGCGGCTCTCTCTCTCTGATGGACGCGGGCGTGCCGGTCAGCGCGCCGGTGGCCGGCGTTGCCATGGGCCTGATCAAGGAGGGCGACAAATTCATCGTGCTCACCGACATTCTGGGCGACGAGGACGCGCTGGGCGACATGGACTTCAAGATCGCCGGCACGGCTGAAGGCGTCACCGGCGTGCAGATGGACATCAAGATCACCGGCCTGACCACGGACATCATGCGCGCGGCCATGCAGCAGGCCCGTGAAGGCCGCCTGCACATCCTGGCCGAAATGGCCAAGGCCATCGCCGAGCCCCGCAAGGAGCTTTCGCGCTTCGCCCCGCAGCACGCCGAAATCTTTGTGAACCCGGATATTATCCGCCTGATCATCGGCCCCGGCGGCAAAAACATCAAGGCCATCACTGCGGCCACCGGCGCATCCGTCGATATCGAGGATTCCGGCCGGGTGTCCATTTTCGCGCCCACGGCCGAGGCCCTGGAAAAAGCCCGCGAAATGGTTTCCTACTACGACCAGCGCCCGGAGCTGGGCAGGAACTACATGGCCAAGGTGCGCAAGGTCATGGAGATCGGGGCCATTGTGGAAGTGCTGCCCAATGTGGAAGCCCTGGTTCATGTCTCCCAGCTGGATGTGAACCGGGTGGAGCAGCCCGGCGATGTGGCGCGTCTGGGCGAGGATATGCTGGTCAAGGTCATTGAGATCAACGGCGACCGCATTCGCGCCAGCCGCAAGGCCGTTCTTCTGGAAGAACAGGGACATCCCTGGAACCCCGAGGAAACCGCCCGCCCGCCCCGCTCCGACCGGGGCGACAGGCATGACCGCGGCGGTCGCGGCCGTGACCGTGGCGGACGACGCTGATGAAGCGCCTGCTTGCAAAAGCAGACACTAGGTTCATTTGCGAAAAACCACGTTTTTTCGCGAACGACCCCGCAAAAATTCTTCGTGGAATTCCGCGCGGAATTTTTGCGATCAGACATTAGATACATGCACCCCGGCCCGTCGCGCTCTCCCCGCGGGGGAACGACGGGCCGGACAGAGAACAGACGGGGATTTTTCGCATGCCCAAAAAAAGCAAGGAAACTCCGCCCGAAGCCGCCGGCGAGCAGTTTGTCAAGGTGGCCCGGGCCGACGACACGAATCCCGACGCGCGGGAGCACGGCACTGAAGAAACCAGAGCCATGCTTCAGGGCAAAAACCGCACCCATTTTGAAGGTCTGGGCGACGCCTGGGCCGTGCTCACCGGCCAGAACCCGGCGGCAATCATGCCGCAGGTGGCCGGCACGGTGCTGCACGCGGGCGGCACGCGCCCAGCTTGGCAGTGGAAGCGCGGCGGCAGGGATCATGTGCTGATGGCCTGGCCCAAGGACCAGCCCGCGCGCGCCTCGGTGCTGATGGCCGGAGAAGAGGGCGGCAAGCTGGTTCCTGTCAGCGTGGCGCCCCTGCTGGAAGGTCTGCCCAATGACCTCACCGTGGAAAAGGTGCACCCCTGGGAAAGCGGCCTGGGCGCCAATGTGGCCGTGAGCATGATCGAGGGCAAGAACCCCATGTGGTTCTTTGACCCGCTCTACGGGCGCGATCATGACGACCTCACCCCCGGCGTCACCCACACCTTTTTGCTGGCCGGCCTGGCCTACGGACTGCGCAAGGCGCTGCTGGACGAGGTGACCATCACCCAGGGGCCGCGTTTTGAGGCGTATGCCGAGGCATGGCTGGCCGAAAACCCCGGCAAGGCCAGGCTGGACGTGCCGCCGCTCAAGGTCGAGGTGGCGGGTCGCCATCTGATCATGCCGGGCCGCCGTTTCTGCGAATACCAGTTGCGCGCCGTCATTGAAGAGGTGCAGGACTGCCGGCTGGAAAAAATGCCGCTCAAAATCCTGTACCTGAGCTTTCCCTTTGAAACCCGCGAGCCCATGCGCCTTGCGCTCTACGTCTCCCAGATGACGCTGGGCGACTTTGAGCCGGAAAAGGGGCAGGAAGTGGATGCCTATGTCTGGTTGCAGGCGCGCATCATTGATATTGACCAGGGTCCGCAGCAATAGCGCGCACGGCGCGTTCGGAGGCTCGGCATGAGCGCGCCCCTGCTCTGGTTTCTGCTGGGTCTTGTTTTTCTGTTTGTGGAGCTGATGGCCCCGACCCTGGTGCTGATTTTTTTCAGCGCCGGGGCCTGGGTCACGGCTTGCGCCGCGCTGCTGGATATTCCCCCGGACTGGCAGCTTGTGCTGTTCATTCTTGTTTCCCTGCTCACCCTGCTTCTGCTGCGCCGCCATCTGCGGGCCGTCTTTGGCGGCCGGGCGCGCCGCGCCGCCGACGCCGACGCCGACGCTCAGGGCGGCCATGCGCCAGACCACCCGCTGACGGGCCGCGTGGGTGTGGTCAGCAAGACGCTGCGCCCCGGCGAAGTGGGCGAAGTGAGCATTGACGGCAGCTTCTGGCGGGCCGTGGCGGAAACGGAAATTCACGCGGGGCGCGCGGTGCGCGTGCTCGGCGCGCGCCCCGGCGACGCGCTGCTGCTGCGCGTGGACGCCGCGGAATAACACGCAACAAGCATCCCGGGCCGCCGCCCGGCGGCGTACCGCGCGCAGGCCGGATGTGGAGGACACATGAATATGCTTTCCCAAATGGGTCAGTTGGGCTGGCTGTTTCTGCTGGCCGCGCTGGTCATCATTGTGCTGGTCAAAACCGCCGTGGTGGTGCCCAACCAGTCGGCCTACGTGGTGGAGCGTCTGGGCAAATTCCACAAGGTGCTCTATGCGGGCTTTCACCTGCTGCTGCCCTTTGTGGACGTGACCGCCTACAAGCGCAGCCTCAAGGAGCAGGTGCTGGACGTGCCCAAGCAGACCTGCATCACCCGCGACAACGTCAGCGTGGACATTGACGGCGTGCTCTACCTTCAGGTCATCACGCCGGAGAAGTCCGCCTACGGCATTTCCGACTACGAATGGGGCGCCATCCAGCTGGCCCAGACCTCGCTGCGCTCGGTCATCGGCAAGCTGGAACTGGACAAGACCTTTGAGGAACGCACCCGCATCAACCAGGAAGTGGTGGAGGCGCTGGACGCGGCCACCGCGCCCTGGGGCGTGAAAGTGCTGCGCTACGAAATCCGGGACATCACGCCCCCGGCCACGGTGATGGAAGCCATGGAAAAGCAGATGCGCGCCGAGCGCGAAAAGCGCGCCACCATTGCCGAATCCGAGGGCGAGATGCAGTCGCAGATCAACCGGGCCGAAGGCGCCAAGGCTGCCGCCATCGCCCAGTCCGAAGGGCAGAAGCAGGCCATGATCAACCAGGCCGAAGGCGAGGCCGCCCAGATTCGCACTGTGGCCACAGCCACGGCTGAGGGCCTGCGCATTGTGGGCGGCCAGTTGGGCAACGACGGCGTGGCCGCCGCCCAGCTTCGCCTGGCTGAAGCCTATATTGCCGAGTTCGGCAAGCTGGCCCAAACGGGCAACAGCATGATCATTCCCGCCGATGTGGCCGACGCCGCCGGCATGGTGGCCGCCATGACCAAAATCATCAAGCCGGGTCACGGCCTGTCCGCCGGGCGCAAGACCGACGAACGCTGAAAAGACGCGCAAGAAACGGACGGCTTGAGATGACGCTTTTCTTTATGCGCCCTTCGCGCGGCCCCCGCCTCCCGATGCCTTCAGGCGATTGCCCCGCTTTCGCAGGGGGCGCTGGCTTGACAGCCCGCGCGCGAGCGGCTATGGTACTCCCCGCAACGGGTCGTTAACTCAGTAGGTAGAGTATCTGCCTTTTAAGCAGAGAGTCGCAGGTTCGATCCCCGCACGACCCACCAAGTTTTCTTCTCACAAAGTCCCGCGAAGCCCCAAAAGCCACGCGGGGCTTCGCTTTTCTTGAAACAGACAGTCCGGCGTGGTCTCACAGGGCTATGGGCATAGCCCCTTATTGGGCTAACTTTCGCATCAGCGCTCTCCCCTTGTTCAACGCGGCGTTTTAGCGGTCAAGGCCGCCTGTAATCGTCGCGCGGGGTCATGCCTGCGCAAGGCCAGATGCCCGGCCGAGGGCAGTCGACGCGGCCACCAGCGCCCCGATAAGCCGAGCTTGCGCCACAGAAATTGCACAAGAGAAAGCAGGGCCGCCAAGGGGCCATCCAGCCGTGCGATATGGCATACCTTGGTCAGCTGCGCCCGCAAGGTTGGCGTTGACCGGGCTTCTGAGCCATACATGAAGTCATAGTGCTTCTGATGCGCATCAATCATTTCTGGGTATATGCCAATATAGCGTTTTTGCAACAACTCTGATGCGTTCAAAAATTCCTGCGCCATACGCTCCCGCTGGCAACAGGTCATGGAATTTTTATGCTGCCGGTATAGCGCCCCAGGATACGCCAACACAGCCCATTGAAGTTTCTCAGCTGACAGCTCACTCCAGAATACCCAATCCTCCTTGCCGAAAAAACCTTCATCAAAAAAAGGCAACGCATGCCGCCCCACACGCAACAGGGCCGAATGTATCGGAAAGGATAGCTCTCGTTCCCAACGCAAGAGAAAATCCCGCAGAGTGAACCCTGATTCATGGGACAAAAAATTCGAAGGGCGTTCAAGCAGACTGCCGGTTTCGTCCATCCGCAGCCATTCGCAGAGAGAAATATCCGCGTTTGTGGCAAGTAAATGAGCTAGCTGATACAGCACGGTATGCGGGGCAAGCAGATCGTCCGCATCCAAAAATTTTATATACGCTCCGCGCGCTGCCCTCAGCCCCGTATTGCGCGCGCCAGGGAGACGCTTGTTAGCTTGCCGGATGATTTCCACATCCCTGTATTCTCGTTCTAACAGTCCAAGCGCCGCATCAGTCCGGGGCGAGGTGGAGCCGTCATCCACCACAATGATCTGGCGGGGGCCGGGGTAGCTGGCGACGCACGAAGCCACCGCGGCCGGCAAAAACAGCTCGTTGTTGTAATGGGGAATAATAAAGCTGACCAAAGGCAATGAACCAAGGCGACGCGCCAGGCAGGAGGCAAAAAGCTCGACAGACATAAGCATCTCAATGGCGTTACAGTAAAAAACAGCAGGGGCGCCGCCTGACGGTCAGGAACGATTCAGAATCTTGTCCAGACAGCGAACCGCGGCCTCCCGCATGTCTGAAATCCTTTTCCAAAACAGCCCCCCCAAGGTTGTTCTGCCAAGCTGGGCTTTCAACCACCAAAAGAATTTCACGACATAATAAAATATGGGGAAATATTGTTTTCTGATTAAATCGGATTCAGCATCCGCTGTCCTTTTGTTTGTCCGGCTTATGCCAAATTGCGACATTTTTGTTACAACCCCATCAAAAACAATATAATTTTTTCGTTGTGACCGCATTCGCAGAAGAAATTCATAGTCGCTGGAAATGGCGTATTTTTCTGAAAATCGCTCGCTGCAGAACAATTTTTGGGCATGAAACAATGCGGGATGAAGAAATGACATGCCATAGCGCATACGACGAAGCGCAAAGTTGAGATCAAAAAAAATCGTTGCGCCGCGCATGGGGTCATCATGGAATTCTTCCAAATGTCCGCCGCAAAACAGCAAATATTCCGGCTGCGGCAGCAAAAACCGCCGGACTCTTTCAAGCGTGTCGTTTGCGGCCAAGAGGTCATCCCCTCCCAGAAAAAGCACCCATTGCCCAAGCTGTTCCCCGGCTCTGTCCAGTGCCCTGTTCCACGCGCTGTAAATGCCGCTGTCCTCTGCGCTTTCAGCCAGCACCGCGGGCAAGCGGGCGCGATAGCTTTCCACTATCTGCATAGTCGCGTCCGTGGAGGCGCCGTCCTGCACTATCCAGTTAAAATCACGGCACGTCTGTGCGGCCAGGGAATCCAGAAGACGCGGCAAGGTCGCAGCCGCGTTATAGGTGGCGGTGACAACAGAAAAGAACGGCATGGTCACGCACTCACTGTCTGTTCAGAAGCTCTTCATACAGAGCCATATACTTCTTGGCCACGACGGGCATATCATACTGCCGCGCCACTTTCTCACGGGCGGCCTCGCCCATGCGCCGCCGGCGGTCGTCCCGCGCCAGTATATACGCGATGCATTCCGCAAGCTCATGAGGATCATGCGGGGCCGCAAGCATGCCGCTGACCTGATGTTCAACCATATCAGGAATGCCGCCCACCGCAAAGGCGGCCACCGGCGTGCCGCAGGCAAGGGATTCGAGAGTCGTGTTGGAAAAACTTTCCTCACGCGAGGGGCAGACAAAAACATCCGCCGCGGAATAGGCCAGGGCGAGAGCAATTTCATCATGCAAAACGCCCAGAAAACGCGTGGGAAGGGGAAGCGGCGGGCTGCTTTCGCCGTGGGAAGCCCCAAAAACCAGGCAGCAGGTATTTTCACGACTGGCAGAAGGCAAGGCGTTCAGCGCCGCGGCAAGCAAATCGTAGCCTTTTCTCTTGTCCGCCACAGCGGAACACGCGCCAAAGAGGATGTACCTGGTCTCGGGCGCCAAGCCAAGCAGTTGCCGCGCAAGACGCCTCGGCACAGGCCGGAAGACCGCGGCGTCGATCGGATTAGGCAACATCTCCACGCGATATGGGCTCAACAATGAGCTGCGTTTGACAGCATCGAAAAACTGTCTGCTCAAAGCAACCAAAACCGGTTTGAGCCGAGCATAAGCCCTGCGTTTGCTCTTCCACAGCAATTTTGCAAGATTATAAGGAAAACGCCGTTGCAAGACAGGGCAATGCGCGCACTGGGCCAACCATTGCCGGCAGCTTCCAAAATAATGGCATCCACCGGTAAAAGGCCATGTATCATGAAGTGTCCATACAACAGGACGATTCAGCGCAGCGATTCGCTCCAAAGTCAATGGACTGATAAAATTATTTGATATCCAGTGCAGATGAATTATATCAGGACGCAGATTAGAGATAGAGCGCGCAACGGCCCCTGGAAACAGATAGGCTGAAAAAAAGGCCCTGCCATCAGGATTAGCCCATTTGAGAAGCGCACTACCGCATTTGTCCAACAATTTTTGCTTTATCCGCGAGGGACTGCGCTTCAGGACATGTATGGCGCTGGCATCACCTTTTTTTTCCATCACCCCCATCAGGGATGTAACGCCAGGTTGCCGGCCCAGTGCGGTATACAAGCGGTGGGCCGCGATAGCAGCGCCACCTTGTGCATCAAGAGTATTAACTTGCAACAGCTTCATAGTTTCTATTTACAAAACCTCCATAAAAACTTCACTAACTTCTTGACAGTATTTGGTAAACGCCGGTATATGCGCATGCCAACACTATAAAAAATATTATCCGGCAAGCTGGAGTAAACGCATCTATATCCCTTTATGATTTTTTTATCAAATATGATATTCGGAACAAATTCTATTTTCTGCAAAGCGGCCGCAATATCATTATCAAATTTTCCAGTTGACTCCGCACAATGAGTGCCGCTTTCCATCCCAATATTCGTCGTGTATGATTTGACGGGGTTGATTCCGAATTGCCCTTGTTTGAAGCGCGCATAGTCAGCCCGAATGGCCCAAGAATCTATCTTTCCCTCCATTTGCGCATCCAGCATGGCGCTCATATCCCCGCCCCCGGCGTCAAAGGCTTTTCGCATGGCCGACGATGCCCTGAAATCTCTATAATCGGCAACCGCCCAGTCAATATTCTGAAAACGATTCCGCCATGAAGCCCACCCCCAACAGTTAAAACGGGGGATGGCATACACGTCATGCGGGTAATCCCCGGGAACTTTGAACAGCGATGGGGGCGGCGACCATGCGGAAATATCAAACACCCTTGAATCATTCGCATAAAAGTCCAAACCCGCATTCAGAAATTTGAGCGTATGCGGGGAGCACAGAATATCATCCTCCACGACAATAAGCCGCTCATGCGCCGCGAACATCTGCGTGAGCCCGTCAATAATCGAAGCGGCGCAGCCCATATTGCGCTGGCGCTCCACAACATGCACCGAGGCAAACCCTCGGGCCGAATGCGCAAGCGCGCGCACGCTGTCCGTCGCCTTTTTTTCCTCATCATGGCGGGGGCCATCACAAAAAATTGTCACATCACTTTTTTTTGCCAAATCATTGGCCGCTAAAGCCGTCAATACTTTCAGCAAGTGGTCTGGACGATTAAAAGCAAAAACAGCAACAGGCGCAATAAACACGCTTACTTCCCCTGAATCAGATTTTCAAAAATCCTTTCGTAATTTTCCACACTGAAATTTGATCCCACAGCTCTGGCGGAATTTAAACCGCATTTTGACATTCGCCGCAGTAATTCGGCATTTTGAACATGCAGTAAAAATATTGTTTTTTCTATCAGAGAATCAATGTCCAGCAAGGGAACCAAATAACCATTTTCCCCATTTTGAATAATATCAGCATTGCCGCCCACATCAAACGCAACGGCGGGCAAACCCAGATAATTCGCCTCAAGCAGGGCCATGCCAAAGCTTTCAGCAAGCGTGGGAGATAGGCAAAGCGTGCAGGAAGCCACATAGGCAAGGTTCTGCACATAATCTACATGCCCAGGCCAGAAAACACGTTCATCAAGCCCCTGGGCCTGAAGTTCATACAAGGTTACAATATCTTGCGCGCCTGATACATAAAACAGACACCCAGGCTTGACATGCGCGATACGTCGTATAATTTCAAATAGATATCTCCCCCCCTTGACGCTGTTGCCGCCTGACGGAATGTACACCACCGGAGAGTCTGTTGGCATGCCAAGCTTTTCTGCAACCGAGGCGGGGATAACATCATCCAGCAGCTTATTATTCAAAATATTAGGCACAACATGCAGAGGGCCCTTATAATCATGCGATTTTTTAAAAAAACCCGCCATATAAGATGATGGACAGATAACGCAATCCACCCCCTTCAGACTTTTCTTTTCCAGCATCACCGCATATTTTATATCCCGCCTTGACAGAGGCATGTGAAAAAGAAGAGGGCTGGTGAACCTGGCCGGATTATGGTGACAGATAAATATGGTTTTTTCCCGTCCAACCTTGTCTGTGCTGAGGCCTGGACATCCGCGATCTGGAAAGATCACTATGTCGGGCCTGAAACTTTTCAATACTCGCCGGCAACGCCATGCGCCCCACTGAGAATTTAAAATATCGCAAGTCTGGAAAGACAGCGTTCCCGGTTCTTTCCACCTGAAGAATCGCGAAAGTAAAATCTGCAATATTTTTTTCAGAAACCAGGGGGTTCCGAAGCGATAAATAAAACCCGCCTCGCAGCGACCTGATGTTTGATCGCCAAAAGTAGCAAGAATAATAGGGTAGCCCTTCTCTTTTAGCGTCAACGCAAGATTGAAGTGAGCCGAACTCACGCCCCCCGCCCCTAAGGGAGGACATGATGGAGAAAGGATTGCAATACGAGGCTTAGTTTTTTTCATCTCCGCAGACTCTTTTTTAGTTTGCCTATAATGGCTTGAAAAAAATCTGAAAGAAAAATTTTTGTTGTTTCGATTATTATCCCATGAACGTGTATTTTTCTAACAAAAAAGTAAAATATGAAAATTGCGCCAATCTTTTTGGGGAATAAACTTTTACAACAAGCAATCCAGCGTTGATACAGCGCTTTTTGAAATAAATTCGGACATTGACATCCTGACGCCATATAAATATTTTGAAGTTTTTCCATCCAATAGCCAGACATTTTCAATTCGCGTAATGAACCGATCTTTTTTCTTTGTGAAAGCATTTCGTGCCAGAGAATATTCTCAGAAACATAATTATCAGCATCGCTAGAAGACATTCCAGCTTTACGGCATAAAGAAGTCAATATTTCCTTATAGCATGAACTCATTTCATGGTTAAGCCTATCCACCTTAGATTGAGTTTCGTTGTTTTCATGCAAGCGATATTTCAGGATCACCTCTGAAAGATTGGCCGTTTTTTCTTTAAAAAAAAAGCAAACTTCACACCACATTTTATAATCCTGAGTCAAAACAAGTGATTCATCATATTTCAAATGATTTCTATCCCACATCTCTTTTCTGTACATGACCGCGGGATGAGCAAAAGGAGTCTGAAAAAAAACATTCGCCAAAATATCAGATGCATGCAGCGGAGGATGGCACACGCCATTCCATATGCCAAATACCTCATACGCGCCGCCACATAAGCCAATATCAGGATGCGCTTCCAGAAAAGCAACTTGAAGCTCCAATCTCTGTGGCAGAGAGATATCATCCGCATCCATTCTGGCAATATACTTCCCTTTCGCAAGCGAAAAACCTCGATTCAATGAGGCTGAAAGCCCTATATCTTTTTCATTTTTAATCAAATGAATGCGTGAATCATTAAAGCTCTTAATACATTCAACTGACGCATCAGTGGACGCGTTATCCAAAATAATTATTTCAAAATTCCGCAATGACTGGCTTAATATGGAAGTCATCGCATCATGCAGATACGGCATTCCATTGCGCACGCTCATAACAACAGAGACTACAGGAAACTTTTTTGTATCAGCAAAATTCATGGAAACCCTCATTTATTCAGCGCAAAATACGTCGCCATCTGGGAAAATCTCTGTCAAGATAGAAATAATCCTTCTGTATCTGAATAATAGAACACGCCTTTACACTCTGCAAAAATTGCTGACTATTTTTAACGAATGAAATATTATCAATATCACTCAAAGAACCAAGGTCAAAATTATTTTCTGGCGCGTGTACAATTAATGGCAGACTTCTATAAAGCGCAAGTTGCGCGACTGATGTAGAGGAGTCCGTATAAACTATCGTTCCTTCAGTCAAAAAATCTTCTATTCGGCCAAATACTTGCCGAGGCGCTTCATTAAAATATTTTTCTAAAAGATTTTCTACAGGACAAATAGGGTGAGGTTTAATATATATGTTATTCAAAATAGGCAAATTCTCCCGCTGCTGCGCCAAAGCAAGCGTCTTTAACATAACTTCATTATTTTCAGTATAGTAAGATGTAGCAACTAAAATTCTTTGTGGCTTCATTGGTGAGTTACATTTAGCTTCAGTGAGATGCATAAAGCGCAATGCTTCAACCGCTCCTATACGCTCCTGTGGAACGCCGCTAGAGCTCAATGCCTGCAAGGCGGCCGTACCGTTCGCCAGAATCTTGTCTGGCATAAGCTCAAGAAATTCTTTGTCGCGCCATGCCCGTGGAGCAATAAAATAACGAAAATCAGCGGGAGAAATGCGCGTATGAACAGCGCCTAGGACGGAAGATGTTCCATTTTCTCGAGAAAATTTAAATAAAAGTCGTTCCCAAAACTGGAGCTCAGTGGATGTCACACAAACATCCTGAGCCCCAATAGATGAACAATAATATTTAACAGCATGGTACAATAACAGGTTCCGCAGTAAACCAAAACCGGAGAGGGATCCAAGCCAAACAGGTTGCAACAACGGCTTAAAATTAAAGGCAGAGTTGGGCCATCGACACAGCTCCGGCAAGGAATGGAATATGCCTCTGTACTTTCTGGTTAAAATCCATGATTGAACAAGCGCCTTTATAGCCATCAAGGGCGTTACACATTCTTCCCAAAATGTAAAATCCTGTGACTTTTTATCATGAAGCCTGAATTCTTCTCGTTGCGATACAGAGGCAGCGACTTTCTCAGGCGGGTTAGCATTGATCCAAAACCAGTGAACATATTTGCCTGTTTCATCCAAAAGCCTGTGAGCATCTTCCCAATATCGCGACCGATATTTCCCAGCCATAGCCTCTTGAGCATCAAAATTGGGAAACCATGTCCCCACCAAAATACCTCGGCGCCGCAATACGCGCGGTTTATGCGGATATAACCTCCGAATGCCGCCCCACCAGCGCTTCAGCGCCAAAACCAGTTGCAGGGCACGCCAAGGCCAGGTATTTTTTATAGATTTTTTGACGCGCCGCCAGAAGAGGGGCCGCAAATCTTCAGCAGCTTCCACCCGCCGCCATTCAAAAACACGATTCGTCCTATCACACCACTGTTGCAGGGCTTGGGCAAGTTCCTTGTTCTTTGAGCGCAAAGCCACCTGTACGCCTGGCTTATCCTCCATATAACGCTCAAACGCCCTGAGCTTGAAAATTTCAAAAAGCCGCCCCCCATAAAAGCTGGGATGACGCTCAAAGATATTGGTAAGCCACCAGAAAGAAAATCCATCCTTCAAGCGGAGAATGTCTCGCAACATGCCGCCATTTATCTCAGCCCGACCAGTGTTTTCTATAAATTCCAGAAATTCCGCACGCGTTGCCAGAAAAAATTGCTCTTCAACATCAAGAATGCTTCGCTCATTGGCGGTTTCAGAAAAACGACTCCACAACAAAGTATTTTCATCAAATGGCACATCCTTGCTTTCATCATCAATTAGGATAATTTTTTTCAGTTGATCCATGAGCTGATTATAACCCTAGCTTGATATATAAATTTTTGATATTTTCAAATGATCCATACTCTTTCAATTGCAAGCCAGACTGGAGGCATAGCTTTAAGATTTCATCAACTGTTCTGCTCCAGCCCCAGAATTGAATTTCTGAATCCTTATTAACATGCTTAAATACTTCTGATAATTTTTCATAAGTCTTTATTGATGGTTTGCTAAAGCATGGTCGACAGCCCATAAATAGATTAAATCAAATTTAACATCTTTCAAAATACTTTTCTGAACAGAACCAGATAAACAACAAGAGGGATCAATATACTTTTTTTAAAAATAAAACTGTGGATCACAGCAATATAAATTCAACTCGTGTGCACGAAATAAAGGTAGCATTTTATATTCAGGAGATCTCATCCCACAGCCCAATGAAAGAACATTTGAATAGCTTGGGAGTTCTTTCAAAACCTTTTCTTTCTGAATAAATACTGCCGGCTACAAGGGCAGAATGCTAAATTAACGATTATGCCTCTCTCTAATCCATATTTGATTATATGTTTTTGAATATACCCCTCCGTTGTCAAACATCTCAGAATGAGTTTTGATTGACAAGGCAAACCCATTCGCTGCAAGCATATTGGCTATTCCACTCGCCTGCTCGCAAAAGGCATCATTGCACTCAACAAGAATACTTTTAACAGTATCTTTTTTCAGAGTACACTGTAAGCCCGCGAGGATATAATGCTCTATTCCATCAACATCAAGTTTAATATAATTTGGCTCGGGCGCTATATTCAGAGAACAAAGAGCATCTCCGGTTATGCCTGCGGTTTGATAACTAAAATCAGTCTTGAAGGGATTTCCTGAAAAATCAAAGTCGGCATCAAAGCTGGAACAGGCGCCGCCTTCGGCCACACCATCATCTCCGCCAATTTTAAAAAGCGCGCTCTTAGAATCTCTTGAAAGCGCTAATGGAACTACTGTTATATTACGAGTCAATTTGTTAGCATGAATATTTTTTGCCAATAATGCCAAGTTAAAAACGGATGGTTCAAATGCATATACTTTCGCATTCCGTTTTTTTGCGGCATATACAGAGTACAATCCTATATTGGCGCCGATATCCCAAAGCACCTCATTATCAGAAAAGCCTTCAATCCATTGCAAAGTCTCTGGCTCTTTAGTGTAGAATGTTTCCACCCGGAAAGCGGTAAGAGGGTTCGTAACGTAAAAATAGAGGGAAGCCTCTTCGCCAGGGACTTCGCGCAGTTGACAGCCGGCAATGGGCAGCATTGATGCTTCAATATAATTTTTACGCTGAGGCAATGCCGCAATGCCCCACGTCAAATTTTTTTGTGCCAGCCACTGGGCAAGCCGGTGGAGATAAAGCGCCGCATAAACAGCACAGCTTGCAGCGATTTTTTTTAGTCTTCTATAATAAGAAGCAGGGTTAAGAATATTTTTGATCTTCATGTCCGTCTTCCTATCTTTTTCTCTCTTCAGGGCGTGTGCACGCTTGACAGATAGAGGGAATCTGTTTCTTAAAAATATAGTCAAAGAAGACCTTTTTGACGCGACGAGAGCCGAGACAGCGCACAAGCCCGGAATCAATATGCCCGATAACCATATCATCAAACTCAGTTTTATGATAGCTACATCCGCACAACTTCACAGACCCATCATGAAGGATGGCTATTTGCGGCGTATATAATTTAGGGCAAAATATCCTGGATGTTTCTTTCAAAACTTTCATAGACCCGATAAAATTTTCTTCTGCAACTTCCCCCCCCCAGGTATCGAAGGCCGTCCGATGGTCCTCAGCCCGTAAAATGCCGTTATCGACAAACCTTTTTATGAAGGAGACATAATCCGGGTCTTTTTCCACTTCGGCAATAGGTCTATCAGATCTAAAACCAAAACAAATATTTGTATTCAGATTATTATTTTCTTTATATTCAAGTAGCCTGAGAATTCCAGGGAAAAACTGCGAATAGTTTTTTACGCCAAAAAGGCGGGCATATGCTTCCTTTGAAAAACCAGGAGTACTAATAAATATTCTCTCCACTCCCAAATCAAGCGTCTTTTTTGCGTAATCATTTACATGAAAGAGAGTTCCATTAGTAGTTAAATATACACAAATATTTTTTTCCTTGGCATATGCTATTTTGCTGATTATACCTTTATCAAGATAAATCTCTCCAGCAGCGCCTATTAAATGTATCTTTGAAATATGGCAGTTAACAGCTTCATCAATGATGCTTTTAAACGTATTAAAAGACATGCATTCTTTTTTATCAATATTCTGCGGGTATTGGCAGAATATACAACGCGCATTACACAAATTTGTAATCTGAATCGGGATAATGGAGGGCAGGGGCAAGTGCCATAACATTCCTTTCAGAATTACATAATCCTGTCGCTTCAATTCAGACCCAATAGAAGCAAGCGATGGGAAATGATGCTTAATAAATTTTTTAACAGAAGCCACTTCAACTCCTTTACTTTTTACCTTGCCTATAAAATTTTAACTCTCCATACGCGACTTGATTTTATATTCTCAACTCTCTAGCAGAGGGCAACAATATATATCGACCGATAAGTTTTGTCCATAATTTTTTATGCCACATATAAATATTCACATAACGTTACAGCATACAGTAATATTTTTTAATCTTCTGCGATATTCACTAATGTAAAAAATATTTTGATTTTCATATCCATCTCTCTTATAGCATATTATAAGCATCTTTAATAGGACGATTTTGCCCCAGCTTCTTCGGCCAAAATATCAAAGGCTGTTACCCAGTCCCGCGTCCAATATTCAGAAGTTTGAGCATAAGCGTCACAAAAGCTTTTCCTGGCCTTTTGCACATCACCGCTTGTCCACCAGTCCAATATATTGATTGCGGCGCTGTCCCAGGAAGAAGCGGTTCCAACAAGGTTCATATAAAACTTGGCAGCGCTTTCTGGCGTGTCATGCCAGACGCCGCATGCGCGCAAAGCCGCAATGACGGGCTCCGCGCGAGCAGAAAAAATGTCCGGCCGCGTAAATACAAGCGTCGGGCAATTTGTTGCCATTGAACGATGAAATGTTGTGCCATAATGATCAAGAACCAGCAGGCAGCTATCCGCAAGACACTGTTCCATTGGCACAGCAATTGCGTCTTGATAGTGCAAGCCTGGCAGAGCGGCATCAAGGCGTTTGCGCACCCCCCACCCGAACTCTCTGGAGAATAAACGAATGCAAGGTCGCTTATCTTTGGGAAGCAATCTCAAAAAAGAAATTCGCCTGTTATGATAAGGCTGCATGGAGCCTTCTGACCAAACAGGAAATAAGCGCGGCAGGAAGCGATATGAATCGTTCGCCACCAGAACCGGAGGCGAAAGCTCTTGTCGATTTCCAGATAAATTCAAATATGGGCTTGGCAACCAAAAATCATAATGACAGCCCATCCCATAATAGCGATCAGCCACAGTCAGTTGAATATCTTCATGGAAATTTATACGATTCATTCCTCCACCACCATGCTCCACGATAGCCAAAGGAATATTCGAAACAACTGAAAGCGCCGTCAACAGAATATCATTGTACATGCCAGTAGAGGTGACAAGCGCCCCTTTGCACGGCAAGCGTTGCGCCCTGGCCCACCCCAGAATATCGGGGAGCGCTTCACAAAGCACAACCGGCAAATAGCGAAGCGCCAGCGCGCCAAGCAAGGAGACAAAAGGATCTTTACCCGCAAACGACAATCGTTGTCCACGAAAGCTTCTGTCAAGAGCAGGCATTTTGATATTTATCTGATGCCAGCTGGGGAAAAGATTTATGACATGATTTCGCAATAATGCCTTAAGGTCTGGGACGCCATAAACTCCATACAATAGATGCTGTGCCTTGTTGCATATAGTGAGCCCACATTTCAGAGTAGCGCGCGCTAATATTTCTTTCCACCCAATATTTTTCTTCAATGTTCCCAAATTCAAAAAATCAGGATTTGCGATCTTCGGGGCAGGCAAATCATGCCTAGGCAAGTCTAGCAAGCGAATGATATCCGAATATAAGTTAAGATTAAAAGCATCACAAGAAGAAGCGCGTTTTGTATAATCTAAAGTATCGCATATAGTTAACATCTCCCTTTCTGTTGTCAGAAAACAAAAATCAGTGAATTTTTTACCGGCAACACATACTGATAAATATCTGTCATATAACGCCTGTACAAATTGTAGCATCCAAGGGTATAATAATTGCTTATAAGCACGTAGTGGCAGTTTTAATAAATATTTATTTTCTAGCACATCTGCAAAATATGGAAATATATTATCTACTATTTTTTTACAATACACATATGAAGATTCAAGTTTTTTAATTGAATGAAATCGTTCAATATCAATCGGCTGTGAATAATCTTTCCATTTATTTCCACCATCGTACAATCGACATCCATCAGTCAAAAGTAGAGTTTCCTTCGGCCCTTTCCAATGGCTTTGCAGTGCTGTCAACGCTATATATCGCATCCCTTCAATCCCGTTTATCAACTGTAGAAGATAAGAACTTTAAATTCTGAAACAGCCGCAAGCATTTCAGCAAGATCAGGGATTCCCCATGAAATCAAACAAACGCCGCAAAACCCTTGCGGGTTTTGTAGTGTCCACTTTTGCAAGTAGACATGTCAGTGTATATAATCACACTTCTCCACTATCGTCAGCCGATGGGCCACGCCGACCATAGTCACCTGGCCGCCTGAAAGCCCCACGCCGGTTCGCCGATAACTGTATCCATGCCTTCCGGCGAT
This sequence comes from Desulfovibrio sp. SGI.169, assembly GCF_050313595.1. Taxonomy (NCBI): domain Bacteria; kingdom Pseudomonadati; phylum Thermodesulfobacteriota; class Desulfovibrionia; order Desulfovibrionales; family Desulfovibrionaceae; genus Desulfovibrio; species Desulfovibrio sp. SGI.169. Next base: position 33,093 of record NZ_JBNPLS010000004.1, read on the forward strand.
TCATCCAGAAAATCCATAGCGCCATGCGGCAGCGCCGGAGCGCCCGCTCACGGTCAATTTCCTCCCCACTGGCTGAAGGTCGCCTTTTCCGCTCTGCTGGCATTGAGCAGAAAAGGCGACTGCGGCGCGTAACCAATGGGGCTTTGCCAGCCTCCCCGCCGGGCGGGCGTCAGGGGCTGGCCATCCACAGGCAAATCGCCGGTGTGGGGTCCAGCAGGCCCGCCGCCGCACTCTTGCCCGCCCCTGACGGACTGATAAGCCCGACCATGCCGCCGCGCGGAATCCGCAGGCCGATTTGCCGCGCGGCATCAGGTTTGTCGCCGGCGCTGCCGGCATGCCGAAAGAACACGCCACCCAGTTTCAGGGCGTCATGCGGTGGACAGAGTTCTGGCGTGACTCGCGTCACATCCGACAGGTCAGCGACTCCAACAGAGCCAGCACGCTTTACGCATGGCTAACATTTTGTTGCAGCCGCAGCAAGCGCCCGACAAAGCGATTTATTTCAGAGCGACGCTTGCTAAAAGAGGGCTTGTCAGGTATTGATTGCGAACACTTCATTGACAGTAAGTCTGTCAATGAGCGCACGCAGCCGGGCTGTGCGCAGAGCGCAAAGAAGCGGGGAAGGCCCTTGGGCGTTCCCCGCTTCTTTGTAAGCCGCGTACTGTGGATGAGTGGTTTATTTGGCCTCGGGGCGGGCGTTGCCGCCCAGGTTGCGCTCTTCAATGAGGGCGGCGGCGCGCTTGGCGAGCTGCCCCACCTCCGGTTTGGAAATCTGGCCGTCAGCGCCCACGCTTTCGCCCTTGTGGCGCAGCTTGTCCGTGATCAGAGAGGAAAAGAGAAGCACGGGCAGATGTTTGAGCACAGGGTCTTCCTTGATGCGGCTGGTCAGGTTCAGACCGTCCATCATGGGCATTTCAATGTCCGACACCACCACCTGCACGAAATCGCTGAGCGGGCGGCCCTCTTCTTCCACACGGCGCTTGAAGGTGGTCAGATAATCCCACGCTTCGCGCCCGTTGGTAGTCACAATAACGCTGAAGCCCGCCTTTTCCAGCAGGTCGCGCTGCATTTCGCGCACCAGGGCCGAGTCGTCGGCGATGAGGGCGCGATAGCCGCGCGAGGCGTCCCAGTCCTCGCCCAGGTCATCCAGCCGCAGGCCCAGTTTGGGGTTGAGGTTGGCCACCACCTTTTCCAGATCCAGCAGGAAAACGATGCGCTCCTCCAGCCTGACCACCCCCACGATGGTATTGCTGGAGACCGCGGCCACATATTTGTTGGGCTGCTCCACCCTCTCCCAGCTGATGCGGTGGATGCGGTTGACCCCGGACACCATGAAGGCCGTGGTGACGTTATTGAATTCCGTCACGATGGTCTTGGGTTCTTCCTCGCTTTGGGCATGGGTTTTGCCCAGCCACATGGCCAGATCCACCAGCGGGATGATCCGGGAGCGCAGGTTGAAGGCGCCGAGCACGCTGGGGTGCTGCACTTCGGGCAGCTCCGTAACCTTGGGCATGCGGATGATTTCCAGCACCTTGGCCACATTGACGCCGTAATACCCCCGGTAGAGGCCCGTGCCGCCCGCGCCGGCGGGCGTCTGCGGGTCGGCCGCCACATTCTCCATGCCCTCGACCGGGAGCGGGTCGGCCTCATCCAGATAAAACTCCACCACTTCCAGCTCGTTGGTGCCGGCTTCCAGCAGAATATTGGTTTGAGCCATGCTGCCTCCGAAAAGACGCTCTTACATATGACGCGGCGGGGAAAAGCCCGATGGTTCAGCTTGTTCCGCGTTTGGCGGCCCGGCGGATGGCCGTGCCGGCCTACAATGACGCCAGCCAGTTTTCGGCGGCGTCAATAAGGCTTTTCGGCGTAGATGCGCCGGCCGTTAGGCCTGCGCGCATTTTTTGCGCAAAACTTTTGGCGTCAAGCTCATCCACGCTTTCCACATGGAAGGTGTCAATGCCGCTCAGCGCCGCCACATCAGCCAGACGCCGGGTATTGCCGCTTTGTCTGCCACCCACGATTACCATGACATCCACCGAAGAGGCAATGCTGCGGGCCTCCTCCTGGCGTTCGCGGGTGGCGTCGCAGATGGTGGAAAGCACTGTCAGGCCGGGAAAGCGGGCGCGCAGCGCCGCTTCAAGGTTGGAGAAGGTTTTGCGGTCCTGCGTGGTCTGAGAGGCCAGCACATGGGCCCGGGCGGGGTTCAGCCGCAGATCGGCCAGCTCTTCCGCGCTGCCGAAAACATATGCCGGGCCGCGGGCGTACGAGATGAGGCCGCGCACCTCCGGGTGGTCGGCCTCGCCGAAAAGCAGCAGCGTTTCCCCCTGTCGCGTGGCCCGCGCGATGGCAAGCTGCGCCTTTTTGACCTTGGGGCAAGTGGCGTCCACCACCAGCGCGCCGCCCGCCCGCACCCGCTCTTCGACCTGCCGGGGTATGCCGTGGGCGCGGATGATGACCCGGTCGCCGGGCCGCAGTTCGGCGGCGTCGCGCACGCAAAGCACGCCCCTGGCCTCGTAGTGGGCCAGCACCTGCGGATTGTGAATGATGGGCCCCAGAGTGCGGATGCGGCCCCGCGGCTCGCCGGCGCGCGCGGCGGCCTCGCTCAGGGCCGTGTCGAGCTTTTGCAGGGCCAGGCTCACGCCCATGCAGAAGCCCGCGGTTTTGGCGCGGATAACTTCCATGCTGTCGCTCCTTGCAAGTCGGCGAAAGGGAAAGCTCAGCGGGAGGCGGCCGCCAGAAAGTCCTCCATCGCGTCCGCGAACTCCCGCCAATCTGTACAGCGGCAGAGCCGCTGGCGCAAGGCCCTGACGCCGGGCAGGGCCCGCACATAACGCGGCGCCACCGAGCGCATCTTCCACAGCGCGGCCTTGCCGGGGCAGAGGGCGCGCGCCAGCTCCATGTGGCGCAGTATCATGGCCCGCAAGGCGGCGGGCGTGGCCTGCGCGGGCCGCTCCCCCCGGCAGAGGGCCAGATGGGCGGCAAAAATGGCCGGATCGTGCATGGCGCCGCGCGCGTACATCACGCCCGCGGCGCCGGTCTGCTCCAGGCAGCGCAGGCCGTCGGCGGCGCTGAACAGGTCGCCGCTGGCCAGCAGCGGCAGGCAAAGGCGCGGGGCCAGGTCGGCCAGGGCCTCCCAGCGCGCCGTGCCGCCGAAGCCCTGGCGGGCGGTGCGCGGGTGCAGGGTCAGCCAGCCGGCTCCCAGGTCTTCCAGGCGCAGGGCCAGATCAGGCAGTACCGGGCGCGCGCCGTCCAGGCCCAGACGCAGCTTGAAGCCCACCCGGCCCGGCCCGGCCTCCTCCAGCATGGCGCGGGCCACGGCCAGACTGTTCTCCACATCGCCCAGCATGGCCGCGCCCGCGCCCTGCCGCAGAACCTTGGGCACGGAGCAGCCCATATTCAGGTCAAACCAGCCGTAGCCCGCCTCGCGCAACAGGGCCACGGCCCGACGCAGAAAGTCCGCCTGCGCGCCAAACAACTGAACCACCAGGGGCTGATCTTCGGGCAGGCTGGCCAGCAGCTCGCTGGTGCCGGGGCTCTGGTAGACCAGCCCCTTGGCGCTGACCATCTCGGTCACGCAGACGGCGGCCCCGTATTCCCGGCAGAGCAGCCGGAAGGGCAGATCGCTGTAACCGGCCAGCGGCGCCAGCCAGGGCTTGTCCCGACCGAAGGGCAGGCTTTCGGGATGGGCCGGACAGCGCGGCAGGGGGGCGGCCCTGCTCATGGCTTTTCCCCGTGTTTGCCCCGTGAAACGGCGCATTGCGCTTTGGAAGGCGCGCCCCGCTCCCGGCAGGAAATCCGGTTGAGCAGGCTGGCGGCCAGCGACAGCCCCTCGTTGATGGTGGCGGCCGCGAAACCGGAACTGAGGTAGTCCAGAATGCCGGTGCGCTGAAGTATCTCGCGTACATTGCGGCTGCCCACCACCAGAATGACGGGCATGGAGCGGGCGTAGCAGCGCTCCACAAACTGGGCCAGGGCGTGCGCGCCCGACGCGTCCAGCCAGAAAACGCGGGTCAGGTGCAGCAGCACCAGGCGGGCGGGCTCGCGATCCTCCTCGTAAAGCTGGCGCTCCAGTTCATGGATGGCCCCGAAAAAGAGCGTGCCCTCAATAACGTACACGGCCACGCCGGGCGGCATGTCTGGAGGGGCGTTGCGCAGCAGGGGGTCTTCGGGCCGCAGCCGCCGCACACGCGGGTGGGCGGTTTTGTAGATAAACAGAATCAGCGAAATCAGCACGCCCACAAAAATGGCCCGCTCCAAGTCCAGTATCAGGGTGGCGGCGAAGGTCAGCAGCAGCACGGCGCGGTCAATGCGCGTCGCCACCAGACAGAGGCGAATGGCCTCGCGGTTGATCATCTGAAAAGAGATCAGCAGCAGCACGCCGCCCAGGGCGGGCAGGGGCAGCCAGCTCATCAGCGGAGCCAGCGCGAAAAGCATGGGCAGGGCCAGCAGGCCGGAAAACACGGTGCTCATGCGGGTTTTGCCGCCTGAGGCGACGACCAGGGAACTGCGTGTAAAGGAGCCGCAGCCGGGAATGCCCGACGTGAGCCCCGCCGCCATGTTGCCCAGGCCCTGGGCCACAAGCTCCTGGCTGCCGTCAAAGCTGTCGCCCCTGACGGCGGCCATCTGCTTGCCGATGGCCAGGGATTCCACAGCGCCCAGCAGGGCGATGGCCAGGGCGGGCATGAACAGGTCGCCCAGAACCGTGAGATCAAAGGAGGGCGGCGGGGAAAAAGGCGGGATGATGTTGGGAACAGGCCCCACCAGGGCCACGCCGTGTTCTTCGACCCGCAAGAGCGCGCCCGCGGCTCCGGCCAGGGCCAGCGCGCCCAGTGTGGCCGGAAAGCGCCGGGAAACGCGGCGCAAAATCAGTATCAGGCCGATGGTCAGCAGGGCCAGACCCAGGCTCCAGCAATTTATCTGGCCGATATGCTGAACGGCCATGCCGATCTGGGGAAAAAAGCCGGCGGGTTTCGGGCCGGTCAGGCCCAGCACCGTTTTAAGCTGTCCGGCGGCGATGAGCAGGGCCGCGCCCGTGGCGAAGGCCACCATGACCGAATATGAGATGAAATTGGCCAGCTCGCCCAGCCGCGCCAGGCCCATGCCCACCTGAATCAGCCCGCAGAGCAGCGCCAGACCAAAGATATAGGTCATGCGCGCCTCTTCGGGCAGGCTGGAGAGCTGCGCGCCGCCCACGCTCACCGTGGCCATGGTGGAAAAAAGCACCATGGAGATGGCGTTGGTGGGGCCGGCGGCCAGATAGCGGGCCGACCCCCAGAGCGCGGCCACAATGACCGGCAGCATGCAGGCGTAGATGCCGTACTGCGGATGCGCCCCGGCAATGAGGGCATAGGCCATGGCCTGGGGAATGGCCACGGGCGTCACGGTCAGCGCGGCTGTGAAATCCGCCCGGAAATCGCGGGCCGTGTACGTTCGCAGCGTTTCCAGAAAGGGAAAGAACCCGGCGGCGCGCATTTCAGTCCTCCTGGCGGGCGTCGTCTTCCAGCTTGAGCACGTCGCGGCCCAGAGCGTAGTGCATCAGACGGGGCCGTTCCACGGATTTTTTCAGGGAACTGATGATGCGGGTCATGCGCCGCGCGCCTTCCAGCACGCCGCCCAGATGCCCGGCCAGTTCCGTAAGATCCGCGCGGGCCAGGATGCTTTCCAGCTCCAGCGCCAGGCGGCGACCGCGCGAATCCGAGGGAAATTCGGCCGCCAGCTCGCGCGAAAGGCGCAGGGCGCGGGCCAGGTTGGCGTCAATATCCTCCACCAGTTCGCCGCAGTATTCGGCCTGGTTGCGCATGATGTTGAGAGCGTTGTTGCCATAATGGGCCATGGCCCCGGCGGCCTTTTCCAGCGTATCGCGGGCCACGGCCACGCGCCGGCCCACGGTCAGCGAGACGATGCGCGCGCACTTGGCGAGAAAGCGCTCGTCGTAAGCCTCAAAGCCGTATTCGCGTTTGGTGTAGAGCTGCACCAGCCCGAAGGCCGGACGGTCGTTGCGCTCGCGCAGCACAAAGGCCAGGCGCGAGCGGTAGCCTTCCTTGTACACCACGCAGTCAAAAGAGCCGCCGCCGCGCTCCAGCCCCTGAAGGTTGTTGGAAACCACATAGCGCACATGCCCGTTCATGATGGCGCTCATGACCGGATGGCGGCGCAGGCTTTCATCCAGATAGGGGGCCACAATGGGAATGCTCTGCCCGTGAATGTTGTCGGCCGCGCGGGTCACCCACTCGCCTTTGGCGTTTCTGAGGCGGCAGACGTACATTTCGGCATGCAGGGCGTGCACCAGAATTTCCGCGCTCTGCCGCAGCACTTCATCCGGCGGGGCCATGTGGTCGGCAATGCCCAGCAGGTCGTTGGAAACCCGCAACAGGGTCTCGGTGTCGCTTTGCATGGAGGCCACGGAGGAAAGCAGATGCAGCAGGCAGCGCCAGCTTTTGAGCGGCACGCCGCGCACCTCCGGGCGATAGCCGGAGTCGAGGGTGCGCTTGGCCGCGGGCAGAACGCCCAGTACGGCGGCGCGCATTTCAGGGGGGGCGTATTTCAGAAGACGCCCGATTTCCTTGCCAATGGCTTGCGGTGAATGTTGCGACACGATGAACCCGGCCTTTCCCGCGGCGCGGCGCCTTGCCCGCCGGATTGCAGCGCGCCGGAGCGGCGGCGCTTATCGGGAACACTAAGCATAGTGCGGAAAGGCAAGACGGTCAATGGGGGTTCATTTTTTTGACCAACAGCTTGCAATATTTTTTCACCTCTTGACAACAATATGAAATCATAGAATTTATTTTACATGGCAAAATAATTGCAGGGGAAGGGCGCAGCCTTTTTCCCGGATGAGCCGGCCAGGCCATGCCGGAACCCCGCTATGAGGATGTTCTGTATGCTACGCCGCAAAACCTTCGTAATTCTTTCGCTGAGCCTTGGCGGCGCCCTGCTTCTGCTGGGCCTGCTGGCGGGTTTTGTGCCGCAGAGCGAAGGGCCGGAGGTGCGCCGCCGGGCCAGCGCCCATGTGGTCAGCATGCGCCCTGAGGATATGCCCGCGCCCATTCTGACGCTTGGCGACGGCACGCGCCTCTGGGCCGTGCGACGGGCCGCCGTTTCCCCGGACGAGGCGCGCGGGCCAGGGGAGAACGATCCGGCGCTGACCGCGGGGGCTGGTTTGGCCGGCGGGGAGCAGATCATCAGCTTTGAAAAAAGCGGCGTCCGTCTGGACATGGGCGGGGACGAGCTGTTTTTCGACGAAGCGGTCGCGCCGGCGGATTTAGCGCCCCTGCTGGCTCTGGACGGCGTGTCCATGCCGCTGCTGGTGACGGCCCAGCCCCGCCAGTACGGCGACGCCCTGGACGCGCGCGGCCGTCCCCTGCGCTGGCAGGCGGCGGAAAACCTGCTTTCCGGCTACATCCCGGTGAACCCGCGCGCGGCTGACAAGGCCGAAACGACGGCTGGGGGCATACCGCCGGAAAGCGCGTATTTCGAGCGCGGCGATCTGTTCTCCAGGGCCAGGCGCTATCAGCAACTGGTGGAGAGCTTTGCCCGTCGCTACAACCTCAGCGTCGAACTGGTTTACGCCATCATTCACAGCGAAAGCGACTTCTCGCCCACCCTTGTCAGCGGAAAGTCGGCGATGGGCCTCATGCAACTGCTGCCCAGCACGGCCAGCGACGAGGTGCACCGTTTTCTGTACGGCCGCCCTGGCGACGTGAGCTTCAATGAACTGCGCGTTCCCGAAATCAACATCCGCTACGGCACCGCCTACCTGCACATTCTGCTGACCCGCTATTTCCAGCATGTGAGCGACCCCCTGGCGCGCGAATACTGCGCCGTGGCCGCCTATAACATGGGGCCCAACCGTTTTTTGCGCCTTTACGGCAAAAACGGCGAGGAAGCCGTGGCGCGGCTCAACGCCATGAGCGCCGAAGAATTGTACGAAGACCTGACCGCGCGGCTGCCGGTGCGCGAAACACGCTTCTATGTGGCCAAGGTGCGGCGCATGAAGGGGCAGTATGCCGCACTGCGCTGACGCGGCCGGGCAGGTCGGTCGACGCGGGCAAAAAACTGTTGAGCTGCGCGTGAAAAACACGTATCCAGAAGCAACAACGCTTTGAGAGGAGTGCTCATTACTATGCAAATTCGTTTTTTTACGCCGCTTGTTTTTGTGTTGAGTTTCATGCTGCTGGCCTGCCAGCAGACGGAAACCAGGGAAACTCAGCCCAAACTGGCGGTCGTGGATATGGCGCGCGTCATGCGCGACAGCGAACCGGGCAAGGCCGGCGTCAAATTTCTGGAAAGCCTTCAGAACGGCATGCAGGACAAGCTCAACGCCATTCAGGCCCGTCTGGAAAAAGACCCCAAGGACGAGGCCGCGCAGAAAGAGTTGCAGAGCGTGTACATGACCTCGCAGCAGCGCATGCAGGCCGAACAGCAGAATGTGGTCAACCTGCTGTATGACGCCATTCAGCGCGTCATTAACACCTATCGCGAACAGCAGGGCTACGACGTCATTCTCAGCGCCGAAGTGGCCGTCGCGTTCAACCCCGGGGCGGACGTGACAGCGGCTGTTATTGCTGAAGTGAACAAGCAGAAGATCGACTTCAGGCCGCTGCCCGAACCGGCCGCGCCTGAAGCCGCCCCGGCTCCCGCCGCCCAGCAGCAGGACAGGGAGCGGCCCGCCGACGCGCCCAAGAGCGACAAGAAGTAACCGACCGACGTCATCCCGATGTGAAAAGTCCCTTTTCCGCAAGGAAAAGGGACTTTCGTCGTTTATGCGAGCCAGTGCAGCGCCGCGCCCGCCACCACAAGATACCGGCCCAGTTTGGCCAGCCCCACAATCAGGATGAAGGAGGCGAAGGGCTCGCGCAGCAGCCCGGCGGCCAGAGTCAGGGGATCGCCGATAACCGGAGCCCAGCTCAGCAGAAGAGACCAGCGCCCGTACCTGCCATACCAGGTCGCGGCCTTGTCCATGCTTTTCTTTTTGACCGGGAACCAGCGCCTGTTCTGAAAACGAAGGCAATAGCGCCCCAGCAGCCAGTTGACGGCCGCGCCCAGCGTGTTGCCAGCCGTGGCCACGGCAATGAGCAGCCAGACGGGCTTGCGCCCGGCGGCCAGCAGACCGGCCAGCGCCAGTTCGGACTGGGCCGGCAAAAGCGTTGCGGCCGCAAAGGCGGCAAAAAACAGGCCCCAGAGAGCGGCAAGACTCATGACCTTGCTTTTCCATGTTGCTGCGGTGGCCGCATCATGCTGTCATTCCGCTTGTCATTCCCTCGGTACGGCCCTCAGTACCACATTTTTTTCAGTTCGGCATTGGTCACGCCCAGACGGCGCATGCACATTTCAAAGTATGCTGTCCAGAAAGGATTGCTGGAGTTGTGCGCGCCTTCACTGTTCATGGATGTGGCTTCCTCGAGGCATTGCGTTTTGGCCGCCTGGGCCTGCTGCTCCTCGAAGCTCAGGGGTCGGGGATGGCGCGCGGCGCAACCGGTCATGGCAAAGAGACTCAGCGCCAGCAGCAGCGGCAGGCACGCTGTGGATGGTTTCATGAGGCGTCTCCGGGTGTAAAAAGCCGCGCCGGTATTCCGGCGCGGCTGGGTTGAAGGGGATACGGCTTTGGCGCTGGCCTGGAACAATTCGCCAACGGTATGAGCGGCGTCTAATAGGCGTGGTCGTCCAGATCGTCGGCCGTCAGCGGATGCGAGAAAAGCCGGTACATCCAGAGCTGGTAAAGAAGCACGATGGGCACCATGACCAGGGCCACGCCCAGCATGATCTTCAGGGTCATGGGGCTGGAAGCGCCGTTGAAGGCCGTCACCGTGGCGGCGGGGTCCAGTGAGGAAATGATCATGCCGGGGAACATGCCCATCACGCCAAAAAAGGTCACGCAGACGATGAACAGGGCGCTGCTTCCCCAGGCCAGCCAGGGCTTGCCCGCATTGAGCATGGTGGGCACGCCCAGCAGCCCGGCCAGAGCCAGCAGCGGCAGAATGACGAGGTAGGGCATGCGCCAGTAGTTGGCGAAAATATCTGTGTAGAAGAAGGTCAGCACCAGGAAGAGCAGCAGCAGAACGAGCACCGCGGGCCAGAGCAGCCCGGCCGCGGCCAGGGCGCGGGTCTGAAGATCGCCCTTGGTTTTGATGACCAGCCAGATGGCCCCGTGCATCATGAATATGCTGAGGAAAAGCAGGCCGCCGGCCAGACCGTAGAGATTCAGCAGGCCGAGCAGGCTGCCGTGGTAGACGCCCTGGGCGTCTACCGGGATGCCCATGAAAAGATTGGCGAAGGCCACGCCCAACAGCAGACAGGGCGCCAGATTGGAGACAAAGTGCACGCCGTCCCAGAGGGCGCGCCAGGAGGCGCTTTCCACCTTGTTGCGAAACTCGAAGGACACGGCGCGGAAAATCAGAGCGAAGAGCAGAAGCAGCAGGGGCGCGTACAAGGCGCTGAACATCACCGCGTATGCCTTGGGAAAAGCCGCGAAGGTCACGCCGCCGGCCGAGATCAGCCAGACTTCGTTACCATCCCAGAAGGGGCCGGCCGCGTTATAGATGATGCGGCGTTCTTCCTCGTTTTTGCCGAGGCAGGGCAGCAGAACGCCCAGGCCCAGATCAAAACCGTCCAGCACAAAATACACGGCCCAGAGCAGGGTCCAGAGCACAAACCAGATGGTGGCGAGGGTTTCCAACTCCATATTAAGCCTCCTGGGCGTCGGGGCCCTTGAGCGCGTATTTGCGCAGCAGATAGATATCCAGAATGCCCAGCACCGAATACACCACGATGAAGGCCGCCAGAGAAATGGCCACATTGCCCGCCGGCACAGGGGAAACGGCGTCCGAAGTGCGCATCAGGCCGTGGACGATCCAGGGCTGACGACCGATTTCAGCCACGGCCCAGCCCAGCATCAACCCCATATAGGGCAGGGGGATATTCCAGACAAGGGCCTTGAGCAGGCGGGGGCAGGGCGTTTCGCGCTTGCGCTGAAGCGTGGCCCCCAGCGCCAGCAGAATGAAGAGCGCGCCCAGCGCCACCATGCCCCGGAAAGACCAGAACGTGGGCGAAACCGGCGGCCGGTCTTCCTTGGGGAAGTCTTTGAGGCCTTTCACCTCGGCGTCCGCGCTGCCGAAGGATATCCAGCTCAGCAGGCCGGGAATGCCCAGCGTCTCCACGCTGTTGCCTTCATTGGCGGGGTCAGGCCAGACCAGCAGATAAAAGAGCGCGTTGCGGGCGCTTTCCCAGTGGGATTCCATGGCCGCCAGTTTGGCGGGCTGATGCTCGGCCACGGCCTTGCCCTGCTGGTCGCCGCTCAGGGCCAGAATCAGGGTCAGGGCCAGCGTATAGGGCGCGACCATCCGAAAGGAGCGGCGGAAAAAGTCAGTATGGCTTTTGCGCAACAGATGCCAGGCCGAAACGCCCAGCACAAAAAAGCCGCCCAGAGCCCAGGAGGCCAGCACGGTGTGGGCGTACATGCCCCAGGCGTAGCCGTTGAAGACCACTTCCCAGAAATTGGAAAGCTCGGCCCGGCCGGCGGCCTCGTTGATCACATAGCCCACGGGATGCTGCATGAAGCCGTTGGCCAGGATGATCCAGAGCGCGGAGAGGTTGCCCGCGAAGGCCACCAGCCAGATACAGGCGCAGTGGGCCTTTTTGCCCAGCTTGTTCCAGCCGAAATGCCAGACGGCCAGGAAGGTGGACTCCAGAAAAAAGGCCACCGTGGCTTCAATGGCCAGCAGCGAACCGAAAATGTCGCCCACATATTCGGAGTAGCGCGACCAGTTGGTGCCGAACTGAAATTCCAGGGTGATGCCGGTCACCACGCCCAGCGTGAAGTTGATGAGAAAAAGTTTGCCCCAGAATCTGGCATGACGTTTCCAGACCTCATCGCCGGTGCGCACATAGCGTGTTTCCATCCAGGCGAGAATCACGGAAAGCCCCAAGGTGAGGGGCACAAAAATAAAATGGAAAAAAACGGCTACAGCGAATTGCAGCCGTGAAAGCATCACGACGTCCATAAGCCCTCCTTTAAAGGATGTATTGAAACACTGCGTGTGCAATTCTTGCGCTGCTTTCGCTTTGCGGAAAAACCCCGGTTTGCCCGCCTGACTTCCGGCGCGGGCGTCCGCTCTAAAGAGTTTTTCAGCCTGATAGCCTGTTCGCGCTTAAAAGGCAAGGACTCGCCCATGTCGCCTTCCCCTTGACGCGGGCCTGGCCGGTCTTATCTTTAACACAATTTTTTCAGGAGGTTCGTCATGGCCGAAGCCGGTAAAAAAACCCGCCAGTTCCGCGCCGAAGTGCGCAAGGTCTTGCATATTCTTACCAATTCCCTGTACACCAACCGTGAAATTTTTCTGCGCGAGCTTATTTCCAACGCCTCGGACGCGCTGGACAAGCTGCGCTTTCGCGTCAACCGGGGCGAAAGCCCGCGCCATCCCGACCTGCCGCTGGAAATCCGAATCAGCATCGACAAGGAGGCCAAAACCCTGACCATCGCCGACACCGGTCTGGGCATGACCGCCGGGGAACTGGCAGAAAATCTGGGCACCATCGCCAAGTCCGGCTCAGAGGAATTTCTGGCCGGTCTGGCCGCCGAATCCCGCGCCGCCCAGGAAAACGGCGGCGACAATGGCGGCGGGGCCGACGCCGCCAACATCATCGGGCGTTTCGGCGTGGGTTTTTACTCGGTGTTCATGGTGGCCGACAAGGTGGAGGTGATCTCGCGTCCGGCTTTTGACGAAGACGCCCAGGCCCATGTCTGGGTCAGCGACGGCCTGGGTTCGTACAGTGTGGAGCCATGCGACGCCGAAGAGCCCAAACGCGGCGCCGTGGTCAGGGCCCACCTCAAGGACGACGCGGTGGAATTTCTGGAAAAATTCCGGGTAGAGTCCGCCATTCGCAAGCATTCGGCCTTTGTGCCCTTCCCGGTGTTTGTGGACGGCGAGCGCGTCAACACCCAACCCGCGCTCTGGCGTGAGCCCAAGACCTCCGTGACCCGAGAGCAGTACGACGATTTCTACAAGGCCCTGACCTATGACGCCAAGGCCCCTCTGGATGTGCAGCATATCGCCGTGGACGCGCCGGTGCAGTTCAACGCCCTTTTGTACATCCCCGATTCCAGCCAGGACTTTTTCGGCGCGGATCGCGACTTCTGGGGTCTGGACCTCTATGCCCGGCGCGTGCTCATTCAGCACCGCAACAAAGAGCTGATCCCCGAATATCTGGCTTTTCTCAGAGGCGTGACGGATACCGAGGATCTGCCCCTGAACATCTCGCGCGAGACGCTTCAGGAAAATGTGCTCCTGCGCAAGATAAACCAGGTCATCGTCAAGCAGACCCTCAGCCATCTGGAAAAGATGGCCGGGGATGACGCGGAGAAATACGGGCGTTTCTGGCGGCTGCACGGCAAGATTTTCAAACTGGGCTACCACGACTTCCCCAATCGGGAGCGGGTCAGCGCCCTGCTGCGCTTCAATTCCTCCACCCTGCCCGACGCCGACGCCCTGACCAGCCTGGACGAATACATGGCCCGCGCGCCCGAGGGGCAGAAGACTTTCTGGTATGTGGCCGCGCCCAACCGCGAGGCCGCGCGGCTCAACCCGCACATGGAGCTTTTCCGCAAAAAGGGCATTGAGGTGCTGTACCTTTTTGAGCCGGTGGATGAATTTGTCATGGAGGGGCTGGGCAAGTACAAGGAATGGGATTTCAAGGCCGTCGAAAACGCGGCGGACGACGCCCTGGCCTCTTTCGCGGACAAGGAAAAGCCGGAAAAAGAGGCCGCCGCGCCTCTTTCGGAGGAGGACAGCACCTCCTTTGACAGGCTGCTGGCCCGCATGAAGGAAATTCTGGGCGACATGGTGACGGAAGTGCGCGTTTCGCGCCGTCTGGCCGACAGCCCGGCGATGCTGGTTTCGCCCGACGGCGGCATGAGCTCCTCCATGGAGAAACTGCTCAAGGTCATGCAGAAGGATGACTCGCTGCCGGTCAAGGCGCTGGAGGTCAACCGGGATCACCCCCTGCTGCGCAGCATGCTGCGCATGTTCAAGGCTGACGGGCAGGACAGGATTCTGGCTGAAATGACCCGCAGCCTTTTTGACGCCAGCCTGCTGCTGGACGGCTACCTCAAGGACCCGCAGGCTCTGGCCGCGCGCTCCAACGATCTGCTGGCCGAAGCGGCGGCCTGGTATACGGAAGTCAGGAAGATATAGGGCGTTTTTGCCACAAGGCCGTCAGACAGGCGCGCTTCGGACATATTCTGCGCGGAAGGCCGTCCGGCATCTCCGGACGGCCTTCTTGCGCGGCGGCGTGAACTCCTGTATGCCTCCGGGCGGAGGCGTTGATGGGTTTTTTTCTCGGCTTGCTTTCTTCAGCCACATTCGGGCTGATCCCCCTCTTTACCCTGCCGCTGCTGCATGCGGGCATGACGGCGGAGTCCGCCCTGTTTTACCGTTTCTGCATCGCCTCCGTCACGCTCTGGGGCCTGCTGGCCGCGCGCGGCGAACGCTTTCGCGCGCGCGGTGTGGATCTCTGCAAGCTGGCGGGCCTGAGCGTCATGTACATGCTGGCCGCCCTGCTCTTTTTCTGGGCCTTCAGCTGGCTGCCCAGCGGCGTGGTCGCCACGCTCCAGTTTCTTTATCCGGTCATGGTCATGCTGATCATGATTGCCTTCTTCCATGAGCGATTTTCCTGGATTATCGCCCTGTCCGTCCTTCTGGCCGTGTCGGGCGTGGCCCTGCTCAGCGGCGGCCCCAGCGACGCCGGCGGGAGCGTCAGCCTGCTGGGCGTGGGCATGACGCTTTTGTCCGCCCTGTGCAACGCCCTGTATGTCGTCGGCATTCAGGCGGCGCGCATCCCCAACATGAGCGGCCTGGTGATGACCTTTTATGTGATGCTGTTCAGCGCCGCGCTTTCCCTGCTCAATGCCCTGGGCGTCGGGAGGTTCCAGCCCCTGAGCTCCTGGCGGGAGCTGGCGATTGCCGTTCTGCTGGCTGTGGTCACGGCCGTGCTGTCCAATCTTACCCTGATTCTGGCCATTCAGCGCATCGGCTCCACCATGACCTCAGTGCTGGGCGTTCTGGAGCCGCTCACCGCCGTGAGCGTGGGCATTCTGGTATTCGGGGAACCCTTCAGTCCCTCCCTGGCGGGCGGCGTGGCCCTTATCGCGGCCTCGGTGCTGCTGGTCATGCTGGGCGGACGGATACGAAAATTTCTGCGCCGGGCGCAACGGGCCTGAAAGGCGCTTTTCACAGTGCGGGCGTATTGGCGGATGCGCGGGGCGGGCGCTTGCGCGCCCGCCCCCAGACTACCCAAGCCGCTTGCGCGGCTTGAAAGACACGAAAATCAGTCGCCTGCGGCGCGGCGAACCCGCGAGCCGCTCCTGGTTTCCGCGTGGCGTCACAGCCGTTCGATGACCTTGCGTCCCATGGCTTCGCAGCCCACCTTGATCATGCCCGGCTCCATGATGTCTTCGGTGCGGAAGCCGTCGCGCAGGGCGCGGCGCACGGCGTTTTCAACGCACTCCGCCTCCCTGGTGAGGTGAAAGCCCAGGCGCAGCAGCATGGCCCCGGAAAGAATGGTGGCCAGCGGATTGGCCTTGTCCCGGCCCGCGATGTCAGGCGCGGAACCGTGGATGGGCTCGAACAGGCCAGGCCCGGACGCGCCCAGCGAGGCCGAGGGCAGCATGCCCAGGGAACCGGTGATCACCGAGGCTTCGTCAGAGAGAATATCGCCAAAGATGTTGCCGGTGAGAATGACGTCGAATTGCGAGGGATCGCGCACCAGCTGCATGGCCGCATTGTCCACATACATGTGGGAAAGCTCCACGTCGGCGTAATCCTTGTGGGTTTCCAGCACCACTTCCCGCCAGAGGCGCGACGTTTCCAGCACATTGCTCTTTTCCACAGAGCAGACCTTGCGGCGGCGCTGGCGGGCCGTCTCAAAGGCCACTTTGGCAATGCGACGGATCTCGTCCTCGTCATAAATCATGGTGTTATAGCCCGTGCGCCGGCCGTCGCGCGTCTCTATGCCGCGCGGTTCGCCAAAATAGATATCGCCGGTCAGCTCCCGCACCACAATCAGATCCAGCCCCCTGGCGGCCACATCCGGACGCAACAGGCAGGCCCCGGCCAGTTCGGGCAGCAGCAGGGCCGGGCGCAGATTGGCGAACAGGCCCAGGGCCTTGCGGATGCCCAGCAGGCCCTTTTCAGGCCGCTTTTCCGGCGGCATGCCGTCCCATTTGGGGCCGCCCACGGCGGCCAGAAACACGGCGTCGGCCTTGCGGCACAGCTCCACCGTTTCCTCCGGCAGCGGCGAACCGGTGGCGTCCACGGCCGCGCCGCCGATAAGGGCTTCATCAAATTCGAACATGTGGCCGAACTTCTGGGCCACAGCCGCCAGCACGCTGGCGCCCTGGGCCAGTATTTCCGGGCCGATGCCGTCACCAGGCAACAGACAGATGGTTTTGTTCATTGAATAATCCTTTTTTGCGCATGACATCGCGGGGGAAGGGGCCTTTTTTGAAAAAGGCTCTCCCTCCCCCGCAAAAAAGAGAACATCAGGCCTTGGCCAGACGCTCCTTCACATAGCCCACCAGTCCGCCCTTGGCCAGGATGGCGGCCATGGACGGGGGCAACGGCGGGCAGGCGATTTCCACGCCGTTGGTCAGATCGCGGATGCGCCCTGTGGCGGCGTCGATTTCCAGCGTATCGCCATCGTTGATCTTGTCCGCCTCGTCGCCCACTTCCATGAGCAGCAGCCCCATGTTGAAGGCGTTGCGGTAAAAAATGCGCGCGAAACTGTGGCCGATGACCACGGGCATGCCCGCGCCCAGAATGGCGATGGGCGCATGCTCACGCGAGGAACCGCAGCCGAAGTTGCGCCCGGCCACCAGAATGTCGCCCGGCGTCACGCGTTTGACCCAGCCCGGCTCCAAGCCGGACATACAGTTTTCGCCCAGCTTTTTGGCGTCGCTGGTCACCAGAAAACGCGCCGGAATGATGGCGTCCGTATCAATATGTTCGCCCACTTTGTGGGCCTTGCCTTTGTAATTCATGCTTTGCCCCTCTGCTGGAGACAACCGGGGGAGGAAAACTCTGGATAGAAGCTCTTCTCCTCCAGTGCCCAATTGCAAAAAGCCCGCGCACGGTCATGCGAAACATTTTTGCGAAATCATTCAAAAAAAGCGCTGTTCGCTGATTCGCGGCGACCGCGCCGCCAAGAAATCCTTATGTGTTTTTCAGTGTCCGCTTTGGCAGGTCGACGCTGGCCCCGTCTTTTCTGAAAACCTGGGCACAGCGCACGACCTCGCCCGGCCTGCCCGCTACAAGGCGTCGGGGGAAGCGACCCTGCCCGCCACCGCGCTTGCCGCCGCCACCACCGGGCTGGCCAGATACACCTCGGAAGAGAGACTGCCCATGCGGCCCTTGAAGTTGCGGTTGGTGGTGGCCACCGCGCGTTCGCCGTCGCCCAGGATGCCGGTATGCCCGCCCAGGCAGGGCCCGCAGGTGCAGGGCCCCACAATGCAGCCCGCATCCATGAACACTTCCATAAGGCCCTCTTTCAGGCATTGCTTCCAGACCGCGGGGGTGGACGGCAACACGATGCAGCGCACCTTTTTGTCCACCTTGCGGCCGCGCAGCACCGCCGCCGCGTCCCGCATGTCGCTGATGCGGCCATTGGTGCAGGAGCCGATGACCACCTGCTGGATGGGCGTATCCCCGACCTCGGAGACAGGCTTCACGTTGGAGGGCAGATGCGGGCAGGCCACCACCGGCTCCCGGCCTGTAACGTCGATATCCACCACGCGTTCGTACGTCGCGTCCGCATCGGCGGCCAGGGCCATATCCAGACCGGGGCGGCCGTGCTCCGCGCAATAGGCGCGGGTCTGGGCGTCCACGGCAAAAAGGCCCGCCTTGCCGCCCGCCTCAATGGCCATATTGGCCATGGTCAGCCGGCCTTCCACATCCAGGGCGTCGATGACCGGGCCGCCGAACTCCAGGGCCTTGTACAGCGCCCCGTCCACGCCGATGGTTCCGATCAGCAGCAGCATGAGATCCTTGCCGCGCAGCCAGCGGGGCATCTCGCCCCTGATGTTGACGCGGATGGTGGGCGGAACCTTGAGCCAGGTTTCGCCCAGGGCCATGGCCGCCGCGATGTCGGTGGAGCCCATGCCTGTGGCAAAGGCTCCGATGCCGCCGTAGGTGCAGGTATGGCTGTCCGCGCCGATGACCAGATCGCCGGGGCCCACCAGCCCCCGTTCAGGCAGCAGGGTATGCTCCACCCCGCAGTCGCCGCCCTCGTAATAGTGGGTGATGCCCTGCTCTTCCGCAAACTTGCGGCTGATCAGCACCTGATTGGCCGAGTCAATGTCCTTCTGGGGCGTGAAGTGGTCCATGACCAGAGCGATTTTGTCCCTGTCGAAAACCTTTTCCGCGCCCATGCCGCGAAATGACTTGATGGCCAGCGGCCCGGTAATGTCGTTGGCAAGCACCAGAGATACCCGGCACTGAACGATCTGGCCGTCGCTTCGCACGGGCTCGTCGGTATGGGCCTGCAAAATTTTTTGCGCAAGCGTCTGTGGCATGTTCAAACTCCTTCCTGACAAAAATATGCGTTGGGTCAGCGGGCGCGTGACGCCTTTCGGCGGAAAAGGCAAAACCGCCCGCCGGGCCTGTTGCGCGCCGCCCTTTTGCCCGCCTGGACGTTGGAGCCCGGCCGCTTTTTCGGTCGGACGCCGGGCGGGCCCCCTCAAAGGCGGCCCGCCCGCTTTGCGGGCAAGCAAACATTCGAGAGCGCTGACAGAGCCTAATCGTGCTGACAGTGAAGACGCCGCCCTTCCTCTTCCCGTTTGGCCAGATGGTTCAGGGCGTCCACATAGGCCCTGGCGCTGGCCACGAAAATATCTGGATGCGTGCCCCGGCCCACGGCGGAATGCCCGTTTTCCCTGATGCGCACGGTCACTTCGCCCAAGGCGTCGGTGCCGCCGGTGATGGCGTTGATGGCATACTGCTCCAGCTCCGGCTCACGGCCCACCATGTCGGCAATGACGTTGAACAGGGCGTCCACCGGCCCAACGCCGAAGCCCGCGCCGCTCTTTTCCATGCCGTCCACATCCATGAGCACCGCGGCCGTGGGCGGCACGCCGCCGGCGTCCGAGCTCTGCACGCTGACATGACGCAGGCGCAGACGATCTGGAATGCGATAAATCTCCTGCTGAACCAGCGCCATAAGGTCGTCGTCGTGCAGGGTCTTCTTACGGTCGGCCAGTTGCTTCACGGCTTCAAAGACCATATTGAGCTGCTCGTCGTCCAGGTGGTAGCCCATGCTTTCAAATTTGCTGCGCACGGCATTGCGGCCCGAATGCTTGCCGATGACCAGATTGCTCTCGGAGCGGCCCACGGATTGCGGGGTCATGATTTCGTACGTCTCGCGGTTCTTGAGCATGCCGTCCTGGTGAATGCCGGACTCGTGCGCGAAGGCGTTGGCCCCCACAATGGATTTGTTGTTTGGGATGGGCTGGCCGATGATCATGGAGAGCAGGCGGCAGGAGGGGTAGAGCTGCTCGGTTCTGATGCCGTGCTCCAGACCGTAATAATCCTGCCGCACACGCAGGGCCATGGCCACTTCCTCCAGGGCCGCGTTGCCTGCGCGCTCGCCGATGCCGTTGAGGGTCACTTCGGCCTGGCGCACGCCCACCCGCAGGGCGGCCAGCGTATTGGCCACGCCCAGGCCCAGATCATCGTGACAGTGCACGCTGAAAATGGCCTTGTCGCTGTTGGGCGTGTTTTTGATCACATACTCCACCAGAGAGGCAAATTCCTCGGGCTGGGCATAGCCCACGGTGTCCGGCAGGTTGATGGTGGAGGCCCCGGCGTTGATGGCCGCCTCCACGATGCGGCAGAGAAAGTCGCGTTCCGAACGGGAGAAGTCTTCGGCGGAAAATTCGACATTGTCCGTGTATGTGGCGCAACGCCTGACCCCTTCCACGGCCATTCGGAGCACCTCTTCGGGTTCCTTGCGCAATTTGTGCCGCATATGCAGGGGCGAAGTGGACAAAAAGGTATGGATGCGCGGGTTCCGGGCGCCTTTCACCGCCTCCCAGCAGCGGTCGATATCGCCCGCCACGCAACGGGCCAAGCCGGCCACCTGAATGTCGCCGGCCTGGGCGGCGATGGCGCGCACGGCTTCAAAATCGCCGGGGCTGGAGGCCGGAAAGCCGGCTTCCATAATATCCACGCCCAGCACTTCCAGCTGATGCGCCAGCCGCAGCTTTTCCTGCAGATTCATGGTGGCGCCGGGCGACTGCTCACCGTCGCGCAAGGTGGTGTCGAAAAAGTAGACGCGGTTTTTCATGGTTCATACTCCTCTGGTGTGACAAGATATATATGCTTGCATAACGGCCGCCGTAAAGGGCGGCTGTCCAGGGAGCGCGTTCCGCCCGACGGGCGGCGAACCGTTACGCAGCCTTAATCGCTCTGGGGCGATAGGGCGCGTAGTAGCTGACGGTTGCGGCGGGGCAGGATCACAAAGGTGTAGGCGAGCCCCCCCGCGATATAAATGGCGCAGAGCAGAAAGCCGAACAGACGGGGAAGGGATACCACCAGGGCAAGCAGAAAAAGAAACGTCACCATGGCGCGGATGGGATGGGCGCGCAGAAAATCATATTCCTTGAAGGAGAAGTAGCGCACGCGGCTGACCATCAGCACGCCCACGCCCACGGCAAGCAGCAGGGCAAAATAGGGAATGACCGAATTCAGCAGGTCAGGGAACAGCGAGGCGAAAAAGATAAACGTCACCACCGTGCAGCCGCCCGCCGGTATGGGCAGGCCGATGAAAAAACGCTTGCCCACGGCGGCGGAGCTGACATTGAAGCGCGCCAGGCGCAATGCGCCGCAAGCCGCGTAAATGAAGGCCGCGGCCATGCCCAGCCGGCCAAAGGTCTGCAACTGCCACTGCCAGAGCAGCATGGCCGGCGCAAGGCCGAAGGCCACCAGATCGGCCAGCGAGTCATACTGAACCCCAAATTCGCTGGCCGTGTTGGTCAGCCGGGCCACCTTGCCGTCAAGGCCGTCCATGAGGGCCGAAACCAGAATGGCCATGCAGGCTTCCTCAACACGGCCCTGCACCGCCCAGACCATGGATAAAAAGCCAAGAAACATGCTCAGCGTCGTGATCATGTTGGGCAGGAGGAAGGCCCCCCTATGCGGCTTTTTCTTTTCCATAACGTCCATACGTCGGGATGGCGAAGCGCGCTCCTCAGCGCGCGCGGGCGATCACGCTCTGGCCGGCGAAAACCAGCTCGCCGATACGCACAGCCGCAACATAGCCCCGGGGCAGATAAAGGTCAACTCGCGAGCCAAAGCGGATCATGCCGTAGCGCTGGCCGCGCGCCAGCGCGTCCCCCGGCTCCACGCGGCAGACGATGCGCCGGGCCACCAGCCCCGCGATCTGAACCATGCTCCAGTCATTGCCGTCCGCGCCGCGCAGGCGGTAGGCGCAACGCTCGTTGTCCGTGGAGGCTTTGTCAAAAGCGGCGTTGACGAATTTGCCCGGCCAGTAGCGAATGTCTTCCACCACGCAGTCCACGGGCGCGCGATTGACATGCACGTTGAGTATATTCATGAAAATGCTGACGCAGCAGCATATTTCGTCGCTGAAGGGGTCAGCCCTCTCCTCGATGCGCACCACCCTGCCGTCCGCCGGGCTGACGGCAAGCCCCGCGCCGCGGGGCGTCACCCGCTCCGGATCGCGAAAAAAATGCAGGCTGAACCAGAACAGAACCAGAAGCAGCAAGGCGGGCAGGCTCCAGCCCAGCAGCGCGAACACCAGGGCGGAAAGCGCGGTCAGGGCGATGCAGGGCCAGCCTTCGGGCGTGACGCCACAGTGTGCGGGGCGCATGGCAACTCCAGAAATAGGCCGCGCCTGATGGCGCGGCGACGTTATCAGAACATGGGCGATTAATATATCCCGCGCCGGGGCGCATGGCAAGCCGCCGACCGACTGCGCGCGCGGCGGCGTGCGGAGCCATGCAGGCCGGGCTACGCCCGCCGCCGCAGGAGTCAACCTCTCCCCCTTGCCGGATGCCCCGCGCATGCCTATACTGAGACCATGAAAACTCTGGCGGAACATATCCGCGCCGCTCTTCCGGCGGGGCGCGCATGCCTGCTCCTGACGGCGCTGCTGGCGGGGCTGGCGCTGGCGGGGTGCGGCCCCAGGGACATCGGCGCTGGCTCGTCCTCTGACGGGGAGCGCGGCTCGGCGCTTTCCGCCGCGGAACAACTGCGCTATCCCATGACCGGCACAAACAACACCCAGTGCATGCTCTACTATTATAACCGGCCGGATGTCATGAGCCAGATGCAGGACTGGCGGATCAGCCGCTTCAACCGCCTGACCGGCGCTCAGCCCTCGCCCGAAGACCCGGCGTATCGGGCCGTGCCCAAACAACGCAGCCCCTTCCGGCAATAAGTCATTATGGATCCCGTCACCCACGCCGCCAGCGGCGCCGTGGCCATGCTGGCCCTGCCGTCCCGCCCCGCCAGCCGCTGGGCCGTGCCCCTGGCCGCCCTGGCGGCGGCTTCGCCCGATCTGGATATTCTTTTCGCCTCTACGCCCCTGCAATTTCTGCTGCTGCACCGGGGCATCACGCATTCCCTGGCCGGCGTGCCCGCGCTCGGCCTGCTGCTGGCGCTCTGCTGCCGCCCTCTCTGGCGCGCCTCAACGCCGGAGCGCTGGAGTTTCGGCAAGGTCTGGCTGCTGGCCTGCGCCATGCTGCTGCTGCATATCTGGCTGGATGCGGTGACCACTTACGGCACCATGATTTTTCTGCCCTTCTCGCACGAGCGGGTACGGCTCAACGGGGTTTTCATCCTTGACCCGCTGCTCACCCTGCCCCTGCTCTGGGCGGTCTGGCGCTGGCGGCGCGGGCGCGCGCGCATGCTTCTGGCCCTGGCCTGGGTTTTCCTCTATCCGGCCTTGGGCGTGGGCCTCAACGCCTGGCATGCGGCGCAGACCGAAGCCCGTCTGCGCGCCGAACATCGTCAGGTCAGCCGGCTGACCGTGCTGCCCGACGCCTTTGCGCCCTTTTTCTGGCGAGCGCTGTTTGCAGAACAAGGCCCGGACGGCATGCAGGTGCGGGAACAAAGCCTGGACGCCCTGGGAAGGCCGCGCGCCCCCGAAACCTCACATCAGGCCGCGCCCGCCGCGCTGGTCGCGGCTTTTTCACGCCAGTCCGTAAGCTGCGATTCCTTTTTCCGTTTCACGCTCCTGCCGGTCGTATCCCCCCTGCGCGCGGAGGATGCGCCGGAAGCGCCCCCAGGCGTTCGGAACGCGCGAACGCTTTTGTTTTATGACCTGCGCTTCGGCAGCGGCCTGGCTTTTGTGCGCAGGCTCATGGCCCTGCGCCCTCACGCGGATATTCCTTTTCAGCTCATGACTGAAAGCGCCCCGGCCAACACCGCGCCCGGCGCGGAAAACAACGGGCCGATTCTGCTGCGCGAGCGTCTGCGCTTTTCAGACAGCAGGCGCGACTCGCGCTGGCAGCGCCCCCGCGCCCCCGCCCCGCCCACTCTCGGCCAACGGCTGACGGGTTTGCGCTGAAAACAGGCCGGCGGGCATGGCCGCCGTCTGCTTGCGTCCGGCCCGTACTTGCAGTATGTGCCGGAAACCGGCTCAGAAACACGGCCTCATTGCGTGAAGCCGGCAAAATCATGTCACTTTCACTCTTTCACTCAAGATGAGCCTTATGAAAGCTGCATTGTCGCATCTGGACGCCCAAGGCAACGTGACCATGGTGGATGTGGGAGACAAAAGCCCCGGCAAACGCGTGGCCATTGCCGAAGCGGTGGTGGAACTGGCCCCGGCCACCTTGGAACTGCTCAAAAAATCCGCCCTGCCCAAGGGCGATGCGCTGGCCTGCGCCAGAATCGGCGGCATCATGGCGGCCAAGCGCGCGAGCGAGATTATCCCGCTCTGCCACAGCCTGAACCTGAGCTGCGCGGACATCCGCCTTGAAGTGCGCGACACGCCGCCGCAGGTGCGCATTGAAGCCGAAGCGCGCGCCACGGGCAACACCGGCGTGGAGATGGAAGCCATCGTGGCGGCCCAGAGCGCCGCGGCCATCATCTACGACATGTGCAAGGCCGTGCAGCGCGACATCGTCATCAGCCGGGTGCGGCTGCTGCACAAGAGCGGCGGCAAAAGCGGAGAATTCAACGCCCCGGAACTGCCCGCATGATTACGCCGCATATTGATCCCGTCGCCGTTTCCATCGGCGGTCTCCAGTTGCGCTGGTACGGCCTCATGTACCTCATCGGCTTTGCCGTGGGCTGGGCGCTGGGCCGCCGGCGGGCGGCGCGCCCCGGCTCGTCCTGGCGGCCCGCCGATGTGGATGACCTGCTGACCTGCGTCATGCTGGGCATTATTCTTGGCGGCCGTCTGGGCTATGTGCTCTTTTACGATCTGCCGGCGTACGTTCACGACCCCATGGAAATCCTGCGCATCTGGAACGGCGGCATGTCCTTTCACGGCGGTTTGCTGGGCGTGATCGGGGCCTTCTGGCACTTCGCGCGCAGCCGCAAAAGGCCCTTTCTGGAAGTTGCGGACTTTGTGGCCCCGCTGGTTCCACAGGGCCTTTTTTTCGGACGTCTGGGCAATTTCATCAACGGCGAACTCTGGGGCAAGGTCAGCGACGCGCCCTGGGCCATGGTCTTTCCCGGCGGCGGCCCCTACCCGCGCCATCCTTCCCAGCTTTATGAAGCGCTTCTGGAAGGTCTGGCACTGTTCATCGTGGTCTGGATATATTCCGCCAAACCGCGCAGGCCCGGCGCGGTGTCCGGCCTGTTCGCCACAGGTTACGGGCTGTTCCGCTTCATGGTGGAATTTGTGCGCGTGCCCGACGCCCAGCTGGGCTACCTGGCCTTCGGCTGGCTGACTATGGGCCAGGCGCTCTGCCTGCCCCTGATTCTGGTCGGACTGTGGCTGCTCCTGCGCGGCGACGCCACGCCGCGCGGGCGCGTCTGACGCCGACAGGCGCGGCGCATCTCTGGCATTGGGGGAGGAGCGGCCTTGTAAAAAGCGTATGCCCCGGCCCCCGGGGCCGGCCCGCATATGACGCGAACCGGCCCTCAACGCATACGGCTTACGCCGTTGGCTTGCTGTTGTAGAAGTTGATCAGGCAGCCGTCCAGAATGATCTGGCGCTCGTCGTCAGTCAGTTGCCTGAGGCTCAGGCTGATCCGTTCGGCGCGGGCCTTGCGCCGTCCGCCCTCTTCGCCCGCATGCGCCAGATACGCCTGGATGGCGGGCCGCTTTTCCTCCACGGCCTCGCGGATATGCGGGATGACCAGGTAGTCGCCCACATGCAGGGCGTCTGCCAGGCCCGCATCGACCACAAAGGGCAGCATGCCCCAGTTGATCAGATTGGAGCGGTAGCGCTTGGTGGCGTATTCCACGGCCAGGTTGGCCCAGCCGCCCAGCACCTTCTGGCAGGAGGCCGCCTGCTCGCGCGCCGAGCCGTCGCCCGGCCTGACCGCAAAAATGGTGGTGCCCAGGCCGATATTCTCCAGGGGCCGCTGCCCGTCGAAAACATCTTCCATACCGGCCTGGCCCTCGCAGGGGGCGCAGATTTCGCGCACGCGGGCCAGCAGATCCGAATCAGCGGCATTCTTCAGCCGGGCCTTTTCCAGAGCCTGAAAAGCCTTGGCCCGGCCCACATAGGCGGGGTCTTTGCGGGACAGGGCGTGCTCCGCCAGTTTGAGCGGGTTGGAGCGCAGGGAGGAGGTCTCGCCTGAGGGAATCAGCTCGTCCGTGGTGGTGACGGGATCGGTGATCACGCTGGCCACCTGAAGCAGCAAATGCCGGGGCAGGGGGCTCATTGGGGGCCAGTCCGCTATATTGGGGCCGAAAATCAGGGGCGTTTCCGGCCTGGGAGCGCCAAAGCCGTTGTATACGCGGCGCTGATAGATCAGGGGCTCGAAGTGGTAGCTGAGATCCACATGCAGTTCCTGAGACGCCCAGTCCAGCTCCGTGGCCGGGGTCAGGCGCCCGCCGCGCGCGGCTGTGGCCGCGATGGAGCGGGCGTCCATGAGCGCCACGGCGGAAAGCTGGCCGCCCGACGGTTTGGAGCCTTCACGGTTGGGGAAGTTGCGGGTGGAATGGCGGATGGACAGCGCCCCGTTGGCCGGGGTGTCGCCCGCGCCGAAACAGGGGCCGCAGAAGGCGTTTTTGAGCACCGCGCCGGCGGCCATGAGCCTGGCCGTGGAGCCGTTGCGCACCAGAGCCAGGGCCTGCGGCTCGCTGGCCGGATACACCGAAAGGCTGAATGCCTGATTGCCTGTGCTCTTGCCGTCCAGAATGGCGGCGGCCAGACTGATGTTTTCAAACGAGCCGCCCGCGCAGCCCGCGATGATGCCCTGATCCACCCACACTCCGCCGTCGCGTATCTTGCCGCGCAGGTTCAGACTCTTGCCGGCCTCGCCGAACTGCCGCACGGCCTCCGCGTCCACGGCGGCCAGAATTTCATCCGCATGGCGCAGCACTTCGGCCACGGGGAAGACATTGCTGGGGTGGAAGGGCAGGGCCATCATGGGTTCGATTTTGTCCAGATTCACCCGGATCAGGCCGTCGTAACAGGCCGGGGCCTGAAGGGCCAGTTCGGCGTAATCCTGCTCGCGGCCGTGCAGGGCAAGATAGCGGCGCACCTTGTCGTCCGTGCGCCAGATGGAGGACAGACAGGTGGTTTCCGTGGTCATCACGTCAATGCCGCAGCGGTACTCCACCGAGAGCCCGTCAATGCCGGGGCCCATGAACTCCAGAACCTTGTTTTTCACAAAGCCGCTCTTGAACACCGCGCCGATAATGGCCAGAGCCACGTCCTGCGGCCCCACGCCGGGCGCCGGCGCGCCCTCCAGCCACACGGCCACCACCTGGGGCACAGGCACGTCATAGGTTTTTCCCAGCAGCTGCTTGACCAGCTCCGGGCCGCCTTCACCCACGCCCATGACGCCCAGCGCGCCGTAACGGGTATGGCTGTCCGAGCCCAGAATCATGCCGCCGCATTTTGTCATCATTTCGCGCACATACTGGTGGATGACCGCCAGATGCGGGGGAACGAAGACGCCGCCGTATTTTTGCGTCGCCGAAAGGCCGAAAAGGTGATCGTCCTCGTTGATGGTGCCGCCCACGGCGCACAGGCTGTTGTGGCAGTTGGTCAGGGCGTAGGGCACGGGAAATTCCGTGAGGCCGCTGGCTCTGGCGGTCTGGATGATGCCCACATAGGTGATGTCGTGGGAGGCCAGGGCGTCAAAACGCAGACGCAGGGCCGAGTCCGTGGCCGGGGCCTTGTTGTGCGCGGCCAGAATGCGGCGGGCCAGGGTGTTCGCGCGCGCGGCGTCCAGGTTCATGCCTTTGGCTTCGGCCTCGCCGCCGGACAGAATGCGCGTGCCGTCAAGAATGGTGGTCTGGTCAAAAAGCTGGATCATAAGAAACCTTCTGCAAGAGTGTTGACGTGGAAGCGCCGGGCTCAGTCGTTGCGCGCCGCGGCCAGCCTGAGACTGAAAGCGATGAAGACGACGCCGGCGCAGCGGCGCAGCCACCGCTGAAAACGGAAACTCTCAAAAAGCCCGCGCGCATGGCCCAGCAGAGAGGCCAGGGGCACATACCAGCACAGGCAGAGCGCCGCGGTGATGCCGCCCAGCACAAGAAACTGGGGGCCCAGAGGCATGCGCGGGTTCATGAACTGCGGTAAAAAGGTCAGAAAGATCAGCACGGCCTTGGGGTTGAGCACATTGGTCAGCAGCCCCTGCCTGAAGGCCCGCCAGAGCGCGGCCCTGGCCGGCCCTGCCGCGGGGCGGGGCGCGTCCGCCGCGCGCTGCTCCGCTTTCCGGCCAGGGGCGCGGCTCTGGCGCAAGGCCTGAACGCCCAGCCAGAGCAGATAGGCCGCGCCCATGTATTTCAGAATGCCGAACAGAAAGACCGATTGCGAAATAATGGCGGAAATGCCCAGCATGGCCGCGCAGGTGTGGATGACAATGCCCAGGGCCACGCCGCAGGCCGCCGCCTGGCCCTGCGGCCTGCCGTCCAGCAGCGAAGTTTTGGCGATGAGGGCGAAATCCGGCCCCGGCAACACCACCAGCATGGCGGTCAGGGGCACAAAAAGCAGCAGCTTGTCCAGTGCGATCATGGCAGGGCCTTTCATGGAAAGGGCCAAAGCGCCTCCGGCGGCTCAGGGGCGCGGCCCCGAGAATCCATACCCCGTTTCCCGTGCTTGTTCCTGCGGGCCGCGCCCGTGGCGGGCGCTTTGGCCATGCGGGTTTTGCGGGGCGCAAGCCGGAAGAAAGCCGCCTTACAAATACGCCCCGATAATATCGCCGAACTCGGCGCAGCCCACCACCCGCGCTCCGCTGACCTGGGCGGCCAGATCCACGGTGACGGCCCTGGCGGCAATGGCCTTGCCCACGGCGGCGCGGATGCGCTCCGCGGCGGCTGGCAGGCCCAGATGCTCCATGAGCATGGCCCCGCAAAGGATGACGCTGCCGGGGTTGGCCTTGTCCTGCCCGGCGATGGTGGGCGCGGTGCCGTGGGTGGCCTCGAAAAAGGCCAGACTGTCGGACATGTTCACGCCCGGCGCGAGGCCAAGCCCGCCCACCTGCGCGGCCAGCGCGTCGGAAATATAGTCGCCGTTGAGGTTGGGCGTGACCAGAACCTGATATTGCTCAGGCCGCAGCAGGGCCTCCTGAAACATGGCGTCGGCAATGCGGTCCTTGACCACCAGACGGCCGGGCGCGGCTTCCTTTTCCGTGCAGATCCGGTCGCCGAACTCCTGGGCGGCCACATCATATCCCCACTGGCGGAACGCGCCCTCGGTGAACTTCATGATGTTGCCCTTGTGAACCAGGGTCAGGCTTTCGCGGCCATTGTCCAGGGCGTAGCGCAGGGCGCGGCGCACCAGACGCTTGGAACCCGCCTCGGTCATGGGCTTGATGCCCACGGCGGCGCTTTCGCCCACTTTGGTCACGCCCAGTTCGTCGCGCAGAAAGGCGACAAGCTTGCGGGCCTCGGGGGTTCCGGCGGCAAATTCAACGCCCGCGTAAACGTCTTCGGTATTTTCGCGAAAGATGACCATATCCACCCGCTCCGGGTGCTTGACCGGCGTTTCCAGCCCCTCGAAATGGCGCACCGGCCGGATGCAGGCGTAAAGATCCAGCCCCTGGCGCAGAGCCACATTCAGGCTGCGGATGCCCGTGCCCACCGGCGTGCCCAGGGGGCCTTTCATGGCGATGTCAGCGCCGCGCAGGGCGTTCAGGGTGGCTTCAGGCAGGGGAGAGCCGGTTTCGGCCACGGCTTTTTCCCCGGCAAGCAGCTCCTGCCAGTCCAGACGCAGGTCTGATTCCCTGGCCAGAGCCGCGTCAATGACCGGCCGCGCGGCCCGCCAGATTTCCGGCCCGATGCCGTCGCCTTCGATCCAGTAAATTTTTTTGCGCATGATGCTTGTCCCGGTTGCGTGTTCCGTGAAAAATGAGCCGCCCCGTCGCGGGCGGAACGGGCTCAGGGGCTAATCGCTGTCGCCGTCCGCCTCTTCCTGCGAGCCCACTTCCTGTTGCAGGGCGCGGGCGCGTCTGAGCAGTTCCTCCAGCTGGATGTCGCCGCTGACCACGCCCACAATGCGGTCGTTTTCGTCGGTCACGGCGCAGGACACCGTAATGACCAGCTTGCCGGTGAAGTGCGACTGGTAGACATCCATGATATGCAGGTCGCCGGTTTTCATGGGCATTTTGAACCACTCGCGTTGCGAGAAATCATAGCCCACGGGCAAAGCTTCGTAGACTTCCCTGTATTCCGGGTCCGTGACGGCCGAGCAGCGCATCTTGCCCTGGGCGTCCGCCAGGCAGCAGAACTGGATGAAGGGGTATTCGCGCACAAATTCGTCCAGTCGAGCGCCGGCCTGTTCGCCGAGCCCGGCCAGCCCGGCGCTGCGGGACAGGCGCACGATGAGGTGCGCCGCCAGATCGCCGGCCAGGCGCTTGAGCTGATCAAATTCGGTGGCGAAGAGTTCGGGCATGAAGCGCTGAACCAGGGCTTCCATTTCATCGTGGGAAAAGCTGGTCGTGCGCCCGGTTTCCTCGTACACGGCCATGATGGCGTCGTATATCTGCCCCACGGCCGGATGCTTTTTGGACACCTGCTTGTCGCCCGGCAGGTTCAGGTTGTTGTTGATCCAGTAGGCCACGCCCGCGCGTCCGGTCTTGTCGGTAATGATGATGGGTGCCGGGCGGCCCAGCAGACGTTTGGTGTCGAAGATATTGTAGATTTCTTCGTTCTTGGCCAGGCCGTCGGCGTGCACGCCCGCGCTGGTGGCGTTGAAGTCGCGCCCCACAAAGGGGTAATTGTACGGGATGCGGTAGTGCAGCTCTTTTTCAAAAAACCGGGCCACTTCGCTCAGAATGGTGGTGTCCGCCGCCGCGTCCTCGCCGGTGAGGGAGATATACTCCACCAGCAGGGCTTCCAGCGGGGTGTTGCCCGTGCGCTCGCCAAAGCCGAACAGCGTGCCGTTGACCGCGCCGCAGCCGTACAGCCAGGCTGTGACGCCGTTGACCAGCACCTTGTGAAAGTCATTGTGGCCGTGCCACTCCAGCCACTGGCCGGGCACCCCGGCCTCATCGGTGAAGGCCCGCACGATGCGCTGCACCGAGCGGGGCAGGGCCGCGCCGGGCCAGGGAACCCCATAGCCCATTGTGTCGCAGAGGCGGATTTTCACCGGCATGCCGCTCTGGCGCGCAAGCTCCATAAGGCGTTGGGCCAGGGGCAGGCAGAAACCGTAAATGTCGGCCCTGGTAACGTCCTCGAAATGGCAGCGCGGAATGATGCCCCATTCCAGCGCCTGGGAGGCCAGATCAAGGTACATGTCCATTGCCTGCCGGCGGGTTTTGCCCAGCTTGAGAAAGATATGGTAGTCGGACACGCTGGTGAGCATGCCGGTTTCGTCAAACTCCATGTCCCGCACCAGCTTGAGGTCTTCCTTGGTGGCGCGTATCCAGGCCGTGACCCTGGGGAAGCGGTAGCCCCGCGCCCGGCAGACGTCGATGCACTTGCGGTCTCTGGCCGAGTAAAGAAAAAATTCCGATGCTGTGATCAGCCCGGTTTTGCCGCCCAGACGATGCAGAAAGTCGAACATCCTGGCCACCTGCTTGACCGTGTAGGGCGGCCTGGCCTGCTGGCCGTCGCGAAAGGTGGTGTCGGTGATGCGCATCTGCTCCGCCGGGCGCGGGGCCAGCAGCACTTCGTCAAACGATGTGCGGCAAATGCTTGTATAGGGGAAAAGTTCACGGTAGAGCTGGGGCTTTTCCGGCTCCTGAAGGCTCAGAACGCGGTTGCCGCCCGGCTGGTGAATGATGCTCATGGGCTGTGTCTCGCTCGTGCGCGCCTCTGGGGCACGGTAGAAATTGGGCTGTAGAGCCTGCATATACCCGCTTCCCGCCTGCCCGTCCAGTGGCGGCCTTCGCGCCGGCTGAGAGGCGGGATGCCCGCCGCGGGTTTTGCCGGCGGCGCGCAAGACGGAGCGGGGCTTGCCAGAACGGAAAAAATGCAGGATTCTGCGGTCTCGGGCCGCGCGGCGGCCTCGGAACAAGAGCATTTTGCTTTTGAAGCATACCATTCAAAAACGGCGCCGCATTTCCCCGCAGGGCGGAGCAAGCGCCTGAAAAACGAGGTTTTCAGGCTCATCCGGCGCGGGCGTCCGCTCTCGCGGCCGCCGGAAACGAAGCCCATTTTAAGGGCGATTCGCTCTATAAGGAGCTTTTATGCCGGGTTGTGTGCGCTATCCCGCGCCGGGCTGCATTGTGGAATACATGGAGGGCAATGCCGTCCAGATAGCCGTGGTCACCGAAGAGGCGGGAGGCCGTCTGCGCCTTTTGCTGCCCAACCGGCGGGAAACGCGGCTCACGGCGGCGCGCCTGCTGCCCTGGCTCGGGCCGGTATGCGCGGCTGACGCCGGACGGGAAGAGGCGGTGCGCCTGCTGGAAGCGCACAAGAAAATCAGGGAGGACATGGCCGCCGCCGTGCCGGTTATGGAAGTCTGGGAACTGGCGCAGGGCGAGGTCGCCTCGGCCCCGGCCCAGTGGTTCGCCGAGCTCTTCGGCAGCGAGCCGGGCCCGGATCAGGTGGCCGCCTACGGTCGCGCCCTGCTGGCCTGCAAGAGTCACTTCCGTTTTCAGCCGCCGGATTTTCAGGTCTTCTCCGCCGAAACGGTGGAAAAGCGGCTGGCCGAGCAAAAAAGCCGGGAAGAGCGCGAGGCGCTCATTGCGGGCGGCGCGGCTTTTTTGCGTCTGCTCTGGGATGTGGCCTGCAAGAAGCGCGCTCTGCCGTCCCCCGCGGAGGGCGCGCCCGAATGGCCCGCGCCGGAGGTGGCCGAGCGGCTCAGAGCCTTGCTGCGCGCGCGCATGACAGACCCGGAAAGTCAGGAGCATGAAACGCTCTGGCGCATGCTGTCCAAGGGTTTGCCCGATGTGCCCCATCTGCCCCTGCAACTGCTTGTGGCCTGGGGCGAACTGCCCCCGCATTACAATTTCTGGCTGGATCGGGCCGACTACGCGCCGGGCGACGCCTGGTGGCGGGACTGCGCCCAGGAGGTGGACGCGCTGGAGCAGGCGGCGCGCCCAGGCCCGGAAGCGACGGCGGAACTGCCGCCTTGCGACCTGCCCTTTGTGAGCATTGACAGCGCCAGCACCCGCGATGTGGATGACGCTTTCTTTGTTCGCAGCGAGGGCGACGGCTTCAGTCTGACGCTGGCTCTGGCCTGCCCGGCCCTGGCCTGGCCCTTCGGCGGGGCGCTGGACAAAGCCGTGCTGCGCCGGGGCACGAGCATCTATCTGCCGGAAGGCGTTTGTCATATGCTGCCCGAACGCCTGGGCACGCATGTGTTTTCGCTGGTGGCCGGCGAAGCGCGCCCGGCGCTTTGCGTGCGGGTATCCGTGGATCATGGGGGCCGGGCGGGCGCATGCGAGGTTTTTCTGGCCAGGGCGCGTCTGGCCGCCAACCTGACCTACAGGGACAGCCAGGCCGTGCTGGACGCGGCGGATGCGGCCCTGCCGGACAATCCCGCCGCGCCGCATGCGGGGCTGCTGCGCCTGGGGCTGGAACTGGCCCGGCGGCGGCGGACGGCGCGCATCAGCGACGGGGCCGTAATTATGGACAGGCCCGATCCGGTGATTCGTCTGGAAGGCGAAGGCGCGGATTTGCGCGTGGATGTGCTTGCCGACGAGCCGGCCCCCGACGCGCAGATGCTGGTGGCGGAAATGATGATTCTGGCCAGCGCCGCTGTGGCCCGCTGGGCGCAAGAGCGCGGTCTGGCCATGTTTCACCGGACGCAGGACGTGGCCTTGCCCAGGGAATACGCGGGCGTCTGGACCGCGCCGCAGGATATGGCCCGGATCATGCGGGCCCTGACGCCTTCCAGGCTGGAAGTCCAAGCGCGGCCGCATGCGGCGCTGGGCCTGCCCCGCTATACGCCCGTGACCTCGCCCCTGCGCCGTTATCCCGACCTTGTCAATGAGGCCCAGGTGGTGCATTTTTTGCGCACGGGCCGGGCGCGCTGGGACGAGAAGGCCCTGGAGGAACTGCTGAACAGCCTCTCGCCGGCCCTGGAGGCCGCCGGGCAGGTGCAGCGATTCCGCCCTCGCTACTGGAAGCTGCTTTTCTTCCGCCAGAAGGGGGACAAGGTCTGGTGGCCCGGCGTGATCACCGAGGAGAACGATGCCTTTGTCAGCGTGAGCCTGCCGGATCAGGGGCTTTTTGTGCGCGGCAGACGCCGGATGTTTGACGAGCGGGCCTGCCCCGGCATGGCGGTGGAAGTGCGGCTGGGCAAGGTGCATCCCCTGTATAATGAAGTCCAGGTGCTGGAGGCGGCGACTGTGGACGGATAAGCCGCCCTGGAGCGGCGTTTTTTCTGGAGGAGGAAAAACATGTTTGTCAAGACGCTCTGGATCATCGTGGCCTATGCGCTGGGTTCCGTGCCCTGGGGAGTGGTCATTGCCAGAACCTTCTGCGATGTGGACCCCCGCGCGGGCGGCAGCCGCAGCACCGGGGCCACCAATGTCTCCCGGCTTTGCGGCTTTGGCTGGGGCGTGGCCACCCTGATTTGCGACGTGCTCAAGGGCGCGCTGCCGGTCTGGGTCGCTCTGGCCATCAGCCCCACGCCGCTTTTTGTCAGCCTGACGGGCCTGGCCTGCGTGCTGGGGCATGTTTTTTCCTGCTTCATGGGCTTCAGGGGGGGCAAGGCCGTGGCCACCAGCATCGGCGTCTTTCTGCCCCTGGCCTTCTGGCAATTGCTGCTCGCCTCCGCGCTCTGCCTGCTGGTCATCTGGCGCAGCCGCTACGTCTCTCTGGGCTCTTTGACCCTGGTGACGGTTCTGCCCCTGCTTCTGATGCTCAGCGGCGCCTGGAAGTGGCTGCCCCTGAGCCTTTGCCTGCTGGTTCTGG
This sequence comes from Desulfovibrio sp. SGI.169, assembly GCF_050313595.1. Taxonomy (NCBI): domain Bacteria; kingdom Pseudomonadati; phylum Thermodesulfobacteriota; class Desulfovibrionia; order Desulfovibrionales; family Desulfovibrionaceae; genus Desulfovibrio; species Desulfovibrio sp. SGI.169. Next base: position 67,544 of record NZ_JBNPLS010000004.1, read on the forward strand.
TGGCCTGGCGGCATCATGAAAATATCGTCCGTCTGCTGACCGGAACGGAAAAAGCCTGGCTGAAAAGCAAACACAAGGAGTGACCGGTATGACGCATGCTGATTTTCCGGCCTATCGCGGCCGCATGGAATACGTCTGTCTGGACTGCGGGGCGCGCTACCCCGGCGACAGTCTGCTGTACGCCTGCCCGCGGTGCGGCGGCGTCTTTTTGCTGGAGAATCTGGATTTTTCCCGTCTGAAAGAGCGCGACGGCGCGGCCTGGCGGGAGGTCTTCGACGCGCGCGCGGGCACGCGTTGCACGGCGCTCAGGGGCATTTTCCGCTATTATGAATTGCTGGCCCCGCTGCTGGAGGCTGAAGACATCGTATACCTGGGCGAAGGTCTGACCCCCATTGTGGAGGCCGCGCCCCCCCTGCGCGACAGGGTGGGCCTGCCCTTCGCCTATAAAAACGACGGCCAGAACCCCAGCGCCTCTTTCAAGGACCGGGGCATGGCCTGCGCCTTCAGCTATCTGAAATGGCTCTGTCGCCGCCATCAGTGGGACGAGGTGCTCACGGTCTGCGCTTCCACCGGCGACACGTCCGCCGCAGCCGCGCTGTACGCGGCTTATGTGGGCGCGCCGCTCAAGTCCGTGGTGCTGCTGCCCCACGGCAAGGTCACGCCCCAGCAGTTGTCGCAGCCTCTGGGCAGCGGCGCCACGGTGCTGGAACTGCCCGGCGTGTTTGACGACTGCATGAAGGTGGTGGAGCACCTGGCGGAAAACTATCGCGTGGCCCTGCTCAACTCCAAAAACAGCTGGCGCATTCTGGGGCAGGAATCCTACGCCTACGAGACGGCGCAGTGGTACGGCTGGGATGTCTCCGGCCTTTGCCTGTTCGTGCCCATCGGCAATGCGGGCAACATCACGGCCGTCATGTCCGGCTTTCTGAAAATGCTGGATCTGGGCATCGTCACCAGCCTGCCGCGCGTTTTCGGCGTGCAGTCCGAACATGCGGACCCGGTCTGGCGCTACTACGCCGCGCCCGAAAACGCCCGCCGCTGGCAGCCGGTGACGGTCGCGCCCAGCGTGGCCCAGGCCGCCATGATCGGCAACCCCGTGTCTTTCCCGCGCGTGCGGAAGCTGGCCGAACGCTTTGTGGAGGCTGGCGGCGAAAAAGCCTTCCAGGTGGTGCGGGTGACGGAACAGCAAATCATGGACGCCATGATTCAGGCCAACCGCCACGGCCACATTGCCTGCACCCAGGGCGGCGAATGCCTGGCCGGGCTGATCAACGCCCGCGCCCTGGGGCTTATCGGCGGCGATGAACACGCCGTGCTGGACGCCACGGCCCACAGCCTGAAGTTTGCGGATTTTCAGGGCATGTACTTCAATGACGGCTTCCCGCCGGAATACGGCGTCACGCCGGACAAGAGCCTGGCCAACCGGCCCGAACTGCTTTTGCCCGAAAGCGCGCGTCAGGGCCGGGATGTGGCCGAATTTGCCCGTATGGGCGCGGAAGCCGTGGTGGAACGCCTGGGGCTGAGGAAGAAGTAGGACCTTTGGCTTCAGCCCCGTCCGCGGCGCACCTTTACAACAAGACGCGCCGTCAGCTATCCTGCGCGACAGGCCGGGCCGCGCGCCGCGCGCGCCCGCTTTCCCCGGTTAAACCAAGCGAGTAAGGAAGATGGAAGAATTTTCGCGTATCCAGCGGCTGCCCCCCTATGTTTTCGCGGTGGTGGGCGATCTCAAGATGAAATTGCGTCGGCAGAACATCGACATCGTGGACTTCAGCATGGGCAATCCCGATATTCCCACGCCGGGCCATGTGGTGGACAAGATGATGGAGGCCACGCAAAAGCCGGTCAACCATCGCTATTCCCTGTCCAGGGGCATCCCCAATCTGCGCAAGGCCGTCTGTGACCGCTACGCCCGCCTTTACGGCGTGGAGCTGGACCCGGAGACGGAAGCCATCGTGACGCTGGGTTCCAAGGAAGGTCTGGCCCATCTTTCCCTGGCCATGCTGAGCCCCGGCGACGTGGTGCTGGCCCCGGACCCCACCTACCCCATCCATAAATACGCGCCGATCATCGCGGGCGCGGATGTGCGCAGCGTGCCCATCGGGTCGGGCCGCGACTTTTTTGAAGACCTGACCACCGCCACCCGGCAGGCCTGGCCCAAGCCCAAGCTGCTTTTTCTCTGCTATCCGCACAATCCCACCACTGAAGTGACGAACCTGGACTTCTTTCGCAAGGTGGTGGCTTTTGCCAAAGAGAACAATCTCTGGGTGGTTCACGACCTGGCTTATGCCGACCTGGTTTTTGACGGCTACAAGGCTCCCAGCTTCCTCCAGGCCGAAGGGGCCAAGGATGTGGGCGTGGAGTTTTACAGTCTGTCCAAAAGCTATTCCATGCCCGGCTGGCGCGTGGGCTTCTGCCTGGGCAACCCGCGTCTGGTGCATGCCCTGGCCCGCATCAAGAGCTATCTGGACTATGGCCTTTTTCAGCCCATCCAGATTGCCGCCACAGTGGCCCTCAACGGGCCGCAAGACGTGGTGGACGAAATCCGCGGGATTTACCGCGACCGCCGCGACCGGCTCATTGACGGGCTGGCCCGCATCGGCTGGGAAGTGCCGTCGCCCAAGGCCACCATGTTTGTCTGGGCGCGCATCCCCGAAGCGTTTCGCAAGATGGGCTCCGTGGAGTTTTCCAAGCTGCTGCTGACCGAAGCGCAGGTGGCCGTATCGCCTGGCCTGGGCTTCGGCTCCTACGGCGACGAGTATGTGCGTTTCGCCCTTATTGAAAACGAGCATCGCACCCGGCAGGCCGTCAGCAACATGCGCCGTTTGCTTTCGGGCGCGCCGGAGTAGACATGAGCAAAGTCAACGAAAGCAAACCCCTGGTGGCCGGTCTGGCCGGCTTCGGCACGGTGGGCGGCGGTCTGGCCCGCCTGCTCAGGGAAAACGCGGACATCATCCGCCGCCGCGCGGGGCGGGATATCGTGGTCAAGCGCGTGCTGGTGCGCAACGCGCAGAAGGCCCGCAGCGCGCCCCTGCCGGAGGGGGCGCAACTGACCACCGACCCGGCGGCGCTCACTGATGATCCTGACATTGACGTGCTGGTGGAGCTCATCGGCGGCATTGACCAGGCCCGCGCGCTCATCGACCGCGCCCTGGACCAGGGCAAGCACATCGTCACCGCCAACAAGGCCCTGCTGGCCGAGGAGGGGCTGGCGCTCTTTCAGAAGGCCGAACGCAAAAAGCGCATCCTGCGCTATGAAGCCAGCGTGGCCGGGGCCATTCCCATTGTTCAGGCCCTCAGGGAAAGCCTCACGGGCAACCGCATTGCGTCGCTCATGGGCATTCTTAACGGCACCAGCAATTACATCCTGTCCGAGATGACCTCCAACGGGCTGGATTTTGACGTGGCCCTCAGGCAGGCGCAGGAACTGGGCTATGCCGAGGCTGACCCCACGCTGGACATCGACGGCCACGACGCGGCCCACAAGCTGATTTTGCTGATCCGTCTGGCCTACGGGGTCAACTACCCCTATACGGCCTTGTGCGTGCGCGGCATTCGGGGCCTTTCGTCTCTGGATATCCGCCTGGCGCGCGAATTTGGCTATCGCATCAAGCTCATTGGCCAGGTGCGCGAGGCGCGCCGCCCGAAAGACGGCGCTTGCGGAGATGACGGCGTCATCCGGCTGGAAGCCGGGGTGTTTCCGGCGCTGGTGCACCACACCTTTCTGCTGGCGCGCGTGGGCGGCGTGTACAACGCCGTGCGTGTGGAGGCCAATGCCGCCGGGGCGCTTTTCTTCCACGGGCGCGGGGCCGGAGACCTGCCCACGGCCGGGGCCGTGCTGGCCGACCTGCTGGCCGTGGCCCGCGAGGAACGGCCCAACAACACGGGCTTTGTGGGCAGGGAACTGCCCAAGGCCGCCATAGTGCCGCCCGAGGAGTGGCGCTCCTGCTACTATGTGCGGGTTATGGTTCAGGATGCGCCCGGCGTGCTGCGTGATATTTCAGGCTGCATGGCCGCCGAGGGCATCAGCGTGGCCCAGATGATACAGAAGACCGACGAGGGGCATGGCGTGCCCCTGGTTTTCATGACCCACGAAACATCGGCCCAGGCCATGAGCGACGCGCTCCAGCGCACGGTGGACGCGGGCCTGCTCAAGGAGCCGGCGGTGTATTTCAGGGTGCTGTAAGGCGGCCCGGGGTTACGCCCCGCCGGAAAGAGAGCGGCTTATGCAGACACTGGCGCTGAACACCCGCGCGCGTTGCGAAATGCGCGACATTACGCCGGAACTGCGCGCCTTTGCGGAACGCATGGCCCGTGATCGCGGCTGGCGGCGCGGAGCGCTGGCTCTGTTCTGCCCGCATACCACCTGCGGCCTGACCGTCAACGAGGGCGCGGACCCGGACGTGCGGCGGGACATGCTGGCCTTTTTCAGCCGTCTCGCGCCGGAGCGCGGCGATTACCGCCATGCCGAGGGCAACAGCGACGCGCACATCAAGGCCAGCCTGCATGGTGCCTCCCTGCTGCTTCTGGTGGAGGATGGCCAACTGCGCCTGGGCGCATGGCAGGCGGTGTATCTTTGCGAGGGCGACGGGCCGCGCCGGCGCTCCCTCTGGCTGCAATGGCTGCCCGGCGAGGCCGGGGCGCATGAGGAGAATCCGTCATGAGCGGCTCCCACGAGGTAACCCTGATTCTGACCCTGACCGGGGGCCTGACCGCCGCGCTGCTGCTGGGCTTCATCACTCAGAAGATGCGGCTTTCGCCCCTGGTGGGCTATCTTCTGGCGGGCGTGCTGGTAGGGCCGCATTCGCCGGGTTTTGTGGCTGACGCGGCCACGGCCTCCCAATGCGCTGAAATCGGCGTGATTTTGCTGATGTTCGGCGTGGGGCTGCATTTTCATCTCAAGGATTTGCTGGCCGTGCGCCATATCGCCGTGGCCGGGGCCGTGGCCCAGATCGCCCTGTGCACGGCGGCCAGCATGGGCATTTTGTCCCTGTTCGGCTTTTCGCCCCTGGCCGGAGCCGTGTTCGGCATGTCCATTTCCGTGGCCAGCACCGTGGTGCTCACCCGCGTGCTTGCCGACAATCACGCCCTGCACACCCGCACCGGGCATGTGGCCCTGGGCTGGCTGGTGGTGGAGGACCTTTTCACCATTCTGCTGCTGGTGCTGCTGCCCGCCCTGCTTGCGCCCGATGGCGGCAGCGGCGGCTTCTGGGCCGCGCTGGGGCTGACCATCATCAAACTGGCCGCGCTTTCCGTGTTCACGCTGGTGGTGGGGCAGAAGCTTATTCCGGTTGTTCTGGGCTATGTGGCCCGCACGGGAACCCGTGACCTTTTCACCCTGGCGATCATTGCCCTGGCGCTGGGCATCGCCGTGGCCGCCGCCTACTTTTTTGACGCCTCCATGGCCCTGGGCGCGTTTCTGGCCGGCATGGTGGTGGGCCAGTCCGACTTCAGCGCCCGTGCCGCCGCCGAGGCCCTGCCCCTGCGCGACGCCTTCGCCGTGCTCTTTTTCGTCTCCGTGGGCATGCTTTTCGACCCGGCGGCCCTGCTCAGCGACTGGCCGCTGATGCTGGCCACGCTGGGCATCATCATTGTCATCAAGCCCCTGGCCGCGCTGTGCATGACCATGCTGTTCAGAAAACCTCTGCGGCTGAGCCTCTCCGTGGCTGTGGCCCTGGGGCAGATCGGCGAATTTTCCTTCATTCTGGCGGCCATGGGCATCAGTTACGGTCTGTTCGGGCACGAGGCGAATAACGCCATCATTCCGGCGGCCATGATTTCCATCACCCTCAATCCGCTGCTGTACCGGCGCATCGAGCGCGTGGCCCGCTGGCTGGAAAAGCGCGGCCCGGCCTGGCTTTCGCGTTCACCCCTGCCGCATCTCTCCGCTGAGGCGATGGAGGAAGGCGGGCCCCACCGCGTCGTTGTGGTGGGTTATGGCCCGGTGGGCCGCAACCTGTGCCGTATTCTGCGTGACAGCGGCATCACCCCGGTGGTCATAGAAAACAATATTGATACGGTGCGCTCCCTGCGTTCACGCGGGCGGCCCGCGGTACACGGCGACGCGGCCCAGGCCGAGGTGCTGCGCGAGGCCGGGCTGGAACGGGCCGAGGCCCTGCTGCTGACCACGCCGGCCATTCCGGCGCGGGAGGTGACGCCCATCGCCCGCGCCGTCAACTCCGGCATCCGCATTCTGGCCAATACCGCTTTTTTGAGCGAGGCCCGCCGCCTGCGCGAGCTGGGCGTGGCCGAGGTGTTCAGCGGCGAACGGGAAGTGGCGCTGGCCATGTCGGAATTTCTGCTGCACGATCTTGGGGCCGCGGACGCCCATGTGCAGAGCGAGCTGCGGCGGCTGCGCGAAGAGCTGGAATAACGCGGACGGATAACTCAGGAGCACTCCCCGCCCGGCCATGATCATCCACCTGGACATGGACGCCTTTTTTGCCGCTGTGGAGCAGATGGACAGGCCGGAACTGCGCGGCAGGCCGGTGATCATCGGCGGCGGCCCGCGCGGGGTCGTATCCACGGCCTCGTATGAGGCACGGGTTTTCGGGGTGCATTCGGCCATGCCCATTGCCACGGCCCGGCGGCTCTGCCCTGAGGGCATTTTTGTTCGCGGGCGGCGGGGGCGCTATGCGGAGCTTTCGCGCGCCATCATGACGGCGCTGAATGATTTTTCCCCTCTGGTGGAGCCGGCCAGCATTGATGAGGCTTATCTGGACGCCACGGGCCTGACGCGCCTGTTCGGCCCCCTGGAAGAACTGGCGGCGCGCATCAAGAGCAGGGTGGCCGAAGTCACGGGCGGGCTGACCTGTTCGGTGGGGGCCGCGCCCGTGAAGTTTCTGGCCAAGATATGCTCGGACGTGAACAAGCCCGACGGCGTGTTCATTCTGCGGCCTGAAGAGGTGGACGCCTTTCTGGCCCCTCTGGAGGTGGCCCGCCTGCCTGGCGTGGGGCGGCGCATGGCGGCCAGTCTGCGTGATCTGGGCATTGTTACCGTGGCCCAGTTGCGCCGTTACAGCCCGGAATTTCTGGAAGGACGCTACGGCAAATGGGGCCGGGCGCTTCACGAGCGCGCCCACGGCATTGATCCGCGCCCGGTGACGCCCGAGCGCCCCGTGAAGAGCGAGAGCGCGGAATGCACCTTTGAACGCGATACCCGCGACCGGGACTTTCTGGCGCGCGCGCTGCTGGCCCATGCCGAACGGGTGGGGGCCTCGCTGCGGCGGCATCGCCTCAGCGGGCGCACCATCACCCTGAAGGTCAAGTTTGCGGATTTTCGCCAGATCACCCGTTCCCGCACCCTGCCGGAAGCCACCAACGCCACGGAAAGCATCTTTGAGACAGGCCGGGAACTGCTGCGCGAACTCAGGCTGGCGCAGCCCGTGCGGCTCATCGGCCTGGGCGTCTCCGGCTTTGAGGAACACCCGGTTCAGTTCCTGCTGCCTGGCCTTGCGGGCGGGGCGGCGGGCCGTGACGGTCGTGACCCGCGGCAGGAGGCCCGGCGGCGCAGGCTTGATCAGGCCCTGGACGCCCTGCGGGGGCGCTTCGGCAAAGAAGCCGTGCAGCGGGGGAGGCTGTTCCGGCAGAAACAGGCTGACCGCGCCAAAGCGAGCGGCCCGGCGAAAAAGCGGTGATCCGCCGCATGCCAGGCCACCAGGCCCTGACAGGGCCTCCCGGGTTCAGTCACATCACATTTTTCTGAACAGGGCCATGTATTCCTGATTGCCCTTGGGCCCCTTGACGGCGGCGGGCAGCACGCCTTCGGAGCGCAAGGCCAGATGCGCCGCGCAGAAGGCGAGAATTTTATCCACCGCTCGCTGGCGGGCCCTCTCGTCGCGCACCACGCCCTTGACAGTCTCGCCCGGCCCCAGCTCAAACTGGGGCTTGATCAGCACCGCCGCCAGGCCGCCGGGCTTCAGCCAGGTCATGCAGGGCGGCAGCACCAGAGTCAGGGAAATGAAAGAGACATCCGCCGCCACCAGGTCCACCGGCTCGGGAATCAGCTCTGGCGGCGCGTGGCGCAGGTTCACCCCCTCCAGACTGACCACCCTGGAGTCGGCGCGCAGCTTTTCATGAAGCTGGTTGCGGCCCACATCCACGGCATAGACCCGCGCGGCCCCGCGCTGGAGCAGGCAATCCGTGAAACCGCCGGTGGAAGCCCCGGCGTCCAGACAGACCAGGCCGCGCGCCTCCAGGTGAAAATGCTCCAGAATGGTCAGCAGCTTGTAGGCCCCCCGGCTCACATAGCGTTCGCTTTGCAGCAGGGCGAAGCGCGTGCCGACGGGGTAGGGATGGCCGGGCTTGGGCACGCGCTGCGGCGGCGCGCCGGGCGGCAGCAGCGGGCGACCGTCCGGCGCGGTGGGCGAGAGGACGATCTGACCGGCCATAATCAGGCGGCGGGCCCGCTCGCGGCTTTCGGCCAGACCCTGCTCAAAAGCCAGTTGATCGGCGCGCTGGCGCGTGTCTTTGGGCATGGGGCAGGTATAGCCGCTTGGGGCGGCGTCGGCAAGGGCGTTTTACGCGCGCGGCGGTCAGGGGTGTCGCTGGTTGTGTTCGCCACAATTACCCGTCAAAAACGGCCTTTTTCGCGCTGGCCGCGTCACCGGGCGATTTTGTCGTTCATGCGCATGAGTGCGCTCCTTCCAAAAATCGCCCGTTTTCCTGCCAGCGCACAATTCCTACTCCCGATACCTTCACGCTTTTGCTCCGGCTCTCGTCGCGCTTTTCCTTTACAAGCCTGTGGCGCGCATGTATAAGAGGACATTCATCAACTATATCACAATACCTTGATATGCAGATATTAACCACACCCCAGGAGTTGGCGGCCCAATGCCGGGCCTGGCGCGCCCAGGGCGAGGACATCGCCCTGGTTCCCACCATGGGTTATTATCACGCCGGGCATGAGGACCTTATGACTCATGCGCGCGGTCTGGCCAAACATCTGGTGGTCAGCTTGTTCGTGAACCCCACGCAGTTCGGCCCCGGCGAGGATCTGGACGCCTACCCGCGCGATGCCGAGCGCGATGCGGCCATTGCCGAACGCCACGGCGCGGATGTGCTTTTCATGCCCGAAGCGGGCTCCATGTACGCGCCTGACCACGCCACATGGGTGGAGACGCCGGAGCTGGCCAGGAGCCTTTGCGGACAGAGCCGCCCCATCCACTTTCGAGGGGTCTGCACCGTGGTGCTCAAGCTTTTTCTGCTCACCGGGGCCGATGTGGCCGTATTCGGCCAGAAGGACTGGCAGCAGCAGGCCATCATCCGCCGTATGGTTCGCGACCTCAACGTGCCCACGCGCATTGAGGCCCGCCCCACGGTGCGCGAGGCCGACGGGCTGGCGCTGTCCTCCCGCAATGTCTACCTGACCGCCGAAGAACGCGCCCAGGCGCCTGAAATCCGCGCGGGTCTGCTCTACGCGCGACAACTGGCCCAGGGGGGAGAAAGCAGCGCGCCCCTGCTGCGTGAAGCCGTGCTGCGGCGCTGGGCCGACCGTCTGCCCCTGGGGCGGCTGGACTATCTTTCCATCGTGCACCCCGAATCGCTGACGCCGCTTGCCGCGGTGGACGGCCCGGCGCTGATGGCCTGCGCGGTGCGCATGGGCAAGGCCCGGCTTATCGACAATATTTTGCTGCGCCAATGACGGCGGGGCTCACATACGCAAGGAGACGACAATGCAAACCAAGGGCAAATATTTTTTCACTTCCGAATCCGTGACTGAAGGGCATCCCGACAAGGTGGCCGACCAGATTTCCGACGCCGTGCTGGACACCCTTCTGGCCCAGGACCCGGACGCCCATGTGGCCTGCGAAACCCTGGTGACCACAGGCATGGCCGTCATTGCCGGCGAAATCAGCACGCGCGGTTACGCGGATCTGCCCACGGTGGTGCGCGACACCATCAAAAACATCGGCTACAACAGCTCTGAAATGGGCTTTGACTGGCAGACCTGCGCGGTCATTTCCTCCATCGACCACCAGTCTCCCGACATCGCTCAGGGCGTGCTGCGCGCCAGCCCCGAAGATCAGGGGGCCGGCGACCAGGGCATGATGTTCGGTTACGCCTGCGATGAAACCGCCACCCTGATGCCCGCGCCCATCTACTGGGCCCACCAGCTTTCGCTGCAACTGGCCCGCGTGCGCAAGGACGGCATTGTGGATTTCTTCCGCCCGGACGGCAAGACCCAGGTTTCCTTTGAATACCAGGACGGCAAGCCCGTGCGCATCAACAATGTGGTGGTTTCCACCCAGCATGCGGCCAACGTCAGCCAGGACGACGTGATCGAAGCCGTAAAGAAGGAGGTCATCCGCCCCATCCTGGAGCCTTCCGGCTATTTTGACGAAAAGGACTGCGAAATCTTCATCAACACCACGGGGCGCTTTGTGGTGGGCGGCCCCATGGGCGACTGCGGACTTACCGGCCGCAAGATCATTCAGGATACTTACGGCGGCAGCGGCCACCACGGCGGCGGCGCGTTCTCCGGCAAAGACCCTTCCAAGGTGGATCGCTCCGGCGCGTACATGGGCCGGTACATTGCCAAAAACGTGGTGGCCGCCGGCCTCGCGCCGGTCTGCGAAGTGCAGATCGCCTATTGCATCGGCGTCGCCCAGCCTGTGAGCGTGCTGGTATCCTCCCAGGGCAGCGGCGACATTCCTGACGAAATACTGACCAGGGCCGTGCGCGAGGTCTTTGACCTGCGCCCCTACTTCATCAGCAAGCGTCTGAATCTCAAGCGCCCCATCTACGCCAAAACTTCCTGCTACGGGCATTTTGGCCGCGAACTGCCGGAATTTACCTGGGAGTCCACCGACGCGGCGGCCGACCTGCGCACCGCCGCGAAAGTCTAGCCTTTGCCTCACCTTGTTTCTGACCCGCGCATCCCGTTACAGGCCAGGCCCGTAACGGGATGTTTTCTTGCCAGGGGCCGGGGCCTTTCATATACTCGTCCCGGATTGGCGCGGGCTGACACGCGGGGAACGACCGCCCCGCATTTCACCAACAGCGGCGCGGCTGCGCGAAACACGAGGCGAAACATGGCGGGCAATACCTTCGGGCGCATCCTGCGTCTGACCACTTTTGGAGAATCCCACGGGCCTGGTCTGGGCGGCGTGCTGGACGGCTGCCCGGCCGGCCTGGCGCTGTGCGAGGCCGACATTCAGGCAGAGCTGGATATGCGCAAGCCCGGTCAGGGGCCCACCGCCACCAAGCGCAAAGAGTCCGACACCCTGCGTCTGCTCTCTGGCGTATTCGAGGGCCGCACCACTGGCACGCCCATCGGTTTTTACATCGCCAACGAAGACCAGCGCTCGCGCGATTACGGCAATCTGGCCGAGGTGTTCCGGCCCGGCCATGCGGATTGGGGCTATTTTGCAAAATACAACGGCATTCGGGATCACCGCGGCGGCGGGCGCTCTTCGGGGCGGGAGACGGCGGCGCGCGTGGCGGGCGGCGTTATCGCCAAAAAAATACTGGCCCGCGCGGACATTGTCATCCAGGCCGCCTGCGTGGAACTGGGCGGCATTGCCGTGCCCGCCGGGGATGTGGATATGGAGCGCGCCCCGGCCCGGCCCTATTTCGCGGCCGCCGACGCCGCCCCGCCCCTCTGGGACGCGGCTGTGGCCGAAGCCCGCAAGGCTGGCGACACGCTGGGCGGCATCGTGCAGATTGTGGCCCGCCATGTGCCCGCCGGGCTGGGCGAACCTGTCTTTGACAAGCTGGAGGCCGTGCTGGCCCACGCGATCATGAGCGTGGGCGCGGTCAAGGGCGTGGAAGTGGGCGCAGGCTTCGCGGCGGCCCGTCTGCGCGGTTCGCAGAACAACGACCCCCTGCTGCCCGGCGCGCCGCCCGACGCGGAGAGCGCCCTCCCTGCCGTCCGCTTTGCCTCCAACCACGCGGGCGGCATACTGGGCGGCATTTCCAGCGGTCAGGACATTGTGCTGCGCGCGGCGGTCAAGCCCATTGCCTCCATCGCCCCGGAACAGCGCACCGTGGACAAACAGGGCCGGGCCGCCACAGTGCTGGTCGGAGGCCGCCACGACCTGTCCGCCATTCCGCGCATTGTGCCCGTGCTTTCGGCCATGACGGCCCTGGCCCTGGCTGACGCCCTGCTGTTGCAAGGCCGTATGGGGCACGCTCTGTGAACACGCGCGCCGCAGTGAAGGCGCGCTCCCTGGCGGCCCTGAAATCCGTGGGCAAGGCCACGCTGGCGGATTTTCGCCTGCTGGGCGTGGACAGCGCGGCGGCCCTGGCCGGGGCTGACCCGCGTGAACTTTATGAACGCCTCTGCCGCCTGCGCGGCGTCACGGTGGACATCTGCCAGTATGATCTTTTCTGCTGCGCCGTGGCCCAGGCCCGCGACCCCCATCTGCCGCCGGAACAGCGCGACTGGTTCTGGTGGTCGCGGCGGCGCAAGGCGCGCAACGCCGCCGGAACAAACGGGCCGGAGGACTGATGCCCGCTCTGCCCCTGCTGCGCGACCCCGACGCCGTGGAGCTTACCGGCACGGTGGAGCGCGTGATCTTTCATAATGAGGAAAACGGCTATACCGTCCTGCGGCTACTGCCGGACAATGCCTTGCCCGGGGCCGCCAGGGTGGAGGGCGCGCCGTCGCGCGCCGTAAGCCGCGACCCTGTCGCCTGCGTGGGGCATATGGTCAATCCACAGGCGGGCGTGCGCCTCAGGGTGAGCGGGCGCTGGGTGAACAACGCCCGTTTTGGCCGCCAGGTGGAATTTGCCAGCTCGGAAGAAATGCTGCCCGCCACCAGCGAAGGCATTCGCCTCTATCTGGCCTCTGGCCTGATCAAGGGCGTGGGCGAGGAACTGGCCGGGCGCATTGTGGAGGTTTTCGGCACAGACGCCATCCGCGTGCTGGATGAAGAGCCGGAACGCCTGCTCAAGGTGCGCGGCGTGGGCCGCAAGAATCTGGCGCGCATTCAAGAATCCTGGGCAGAGCACCGGGGCATGCGCGATCTGCTGCTTTTTCTCCAGCCCCACGGCATCACCCCGGCATATGCCGTGCGCATCTACCGGGCCTATGGAAGCCAGGCCCTGAACGTGGTGCGCGAGAACCCTTACCGGCTGGCTATGGATATTCACGGCATCGGCTTTGCCACAGCCGACGCCGCCGCCGCCAAGCTTGGCTTCGAGCCGGATAACCCCCTGCGCATCCAGGCAGGGACGCTCTATATTCTGCAAAAGGCCACGGATGACGGCAATGTTTATCTGCCTGAAAGCAAGCTGGCGCGCGAGGTCTGCGCCCAGCTGAATGTGGAGCCGGGGCAGGCTCTGGAGGCCGTCGCCGCCCTGGAGCGTGACGAGCGTCTGGTGCGGGAAGAGCCGGAGGCCCCCGACGGCCTTGCCGAGCCCGGCGCGGCAGGTGACGGGGATGAGGAAGACGGCCATGAGGTGTGCGTCTACCTGCGCCGTTACCATCATTGCGAGGCCAAAACCGCCTTTTATCTCCAGCGCCTGCTGCATTCGCCCAAGGCTGTGCGCTTTGAAAATCCTGACGCTCTGGTTGACAAGGTCACGAGCGGGCTGCCCATCGCCCTGGCGTCGGAACAGATGGAGGCCGTGCGCACGGCGGCGCGCAGCAAGGTCATGGTGCTCACCGGCGGCCCGGGCACGGGCAAAACCACCATCATCAACGCCATCATCAGGCTGTTCGGCGAAGTGCGGGCGCGCATTCTGCTGGCCGCGCCCACGGGCCGGGCCGCCAAGCGCATGGCCGAAACTTCGGGCCGCGAAGCCCGCACCATCCACCGCCTGCTGGAATACAGCCCCAGGGAGGACGGCTTCGCCCGCAACGAGGACAATCCCCTGGCCTGCGGCCTGCTGGTGGTGGACGAAGCCTCCATGATGGACACCCTGCTTTTCTACCATCTGCTCAAGGCCGTGCCCCTGGGCGCGACCCTGGTGCTGGTGGGCGACGTTTACCAACTGCCCTCGGTGGGGCCGGGCAATGTGCTGGCGGACATCATCGCCTCGGGCGCGACGCCGGTGGTGGAGCTGACCGAGATTTTCCGCCAGTCCGCCGAAAGCGAAATCATCTGCAACGCGCACCTCATCAATCATGGCGAGACGCCGAACCTGGAATCCAGCAGAGACCGTCTCTCCGATTTCTACTTCATCCGCCAGAACGACCCGGAAAAAGCGGCGGATCTGATGGTGGACCTGGTGAAAAACCATATTCCGCGCCGCTTCGGTCTGGACCCGGTGGACGACATCCAGGTGCTCACGCCCATGCACAAGGGGGCCGTGGGCGCGGGGCAGATGAACGCGCGCCTTCAGGATGCCCTGAATCCCAACGGCCTGGAGGTGCGGCGGGGCGAGCGGGCCTTCCGCCTGCACGACAAGGTCATGCAGGTGCGCAACAATTATGAAAAGGATGTTTTCAACGGCGACATGGGCCGCATTGTCTTTCTGAACCCCAAAGAGCGCACGCTGAGCGTCAATTTTGACGATCGCGTGGTTCCCTATGATTTTGACGAGCTGGACGAGCTCTCCCCGGCCTATGCCATCTCCATCCACAAGTCGCAGGGCTCGGAATACCCGGCGGTGATCATTCCCATCATGATGCAGCATTATGTGCTCTTGCAGCGCAATCTGATCTACACGGGCGTGACGCGCGGCAAGAAACTGGTGGTGCTGGTGGGCGAATCACGCGCCCTGCACATGGCCATCAGGAACAACAAGACCCGCAAGCGATATACGCGCCTGGCCCAGAGGCTGAGACCGTCTCATTGATTTTCTGTTCTGCCTGAACGCGCGGAAAGACGGCCGACCCCGCAACGACAGACACGCAGGCCCGCCGCCCTCAGAACGCCAGCGCCTCATACCAGAACAGCCTCGCGCCAGGCGCGCGCCAGCTGTCGCCGGGCAGACCCGCTTTGGCGCAAAGCCGCTCCAGGTAGGTGGCGCGATCCCAGCCCTGTTCCACGGGAACCTGCGGCAGAAAAACGCCGCTGCGGCCCATATGCCGCAAAAGCAGGCCGTGCCGCCCCACTTCAACGGCCTGCGGGTCCGGACAGGGCGTCAGCTCGTCCAGTACGGAAATACGCACTGCTGTTTCGGGCCATTCGCGCGGATGCAACGGCGGAAAACGTGGGTCTTCAAAAGCGGCGGCGCGGGCCATGCGCCACACGTTCAGAAACAGCGGCTCGCGGCCCGCAATGACGCCCATGCAGCCACGCAGGTCGCCGCCCAGGCTGAGAGTCACAAAGGCCCCCAACGCGCGGCGCAAGGCCCCCCGCCCTGTCGCCGTCGCATCTTCGCCCGCGGGCGGCTCAGGCGCGCAGGCGGCCTTTCCGGCCAAAACGCTTTCAATGGAGAGACGCGCCACGCGGCTCAGGTAGGCCCGTTCCGCGTTGTTCAGGGAGAAGGAAAGCGCCATGCGGCCTCCTGCCAGGCATGAAAGTATTTTGCTCCTGAAAGCTGCACTTCCCCGCAGAACGGAACAAGCGCCTGAAAGACGCGCTTTTCAGGCGCACCGGCGCGGGCGTCCGCCCTCGCGGCCGCCGGAAGCGCATGTACTTTTCAAAGGCAATTCGCTCTCAACCGCGCCCGACCGCCAAACAAGAAATGCCACAACAGGTGTTGCGGCAGATCTTGAAAAAACGGCACAACGCGCAAGAGCGAAGTGTTGCGCCGCTCGCGTCGCCAGGCGCGACAAGCCCGTGCGGCAAAAATGCCTGCCGCCGGACGGCTGACGCCAGTCGCCGCGAAACCACCGGGGCTTCGCGGCGCCTGCTTTTGCGAGCAGACGCTAGTCTTCGCCCTCGGCGTGGGACTGCTTGCCCGCGCCTTTCAGGCCGTACATGGTGGTGGAACCGGAAGACCAGAATTCCAGCACTTCCTCGTTGACCAGCTTGGTGAGAACCTTCTTCACCTCGCGGGGGCCCTTGTCCGGAAAGAGTTCCAGAAAGTCCTTGAAATAAAACTTGGACTTGGAGGCGGATTTGCCTTTCAGAAACTCAATAACAACATCTTTGTCGTCAGCCATGAGCTTTCTCCTGTCCCGGCGGCGCGCCTGCGCGCCGCCGGGTTTGCAAGTTGCCTAGAACTTGAACTGGGTGCTCTGCCGCCAGGTGTAGTAGGCGGAATCGCGGAAGTCGTCGATCAGGTGATGGGTAAACTCAAGGCCGGTCAGCTTGAAGAAGCTTTCCCAGCCGATGCGCTCAGCCCATTCGCCCAGGCGCTCGTACTTTTCGGCGTTGGCGGCGTAGACTTCGACAATGTGTTTCACGGTCTTGGTCAGGCTGGGCCAGCGCGGCGGTTCGTTGGGGATGTAGCCCACGACCACCTTGGAGAACTTGGGCATGGAGATACGGTTGGAAACCTTGCCGCCCACCATGATGGCGATGCCGTCGCCCTCGCTGTCGGCGATGGGCAGGGCCGGGCACATGGTGTAGCAGTTGCCGCAGTACATGCAGCGGTCTTCCTTGATGGCGATGGAGTTCACCTTCTCGCCGTTGTGCTCCACCTTGGTGGGACGCACGGCGGCGGTGGGGCAGGCGGCCACGGCCAGCGGAATTTCGCAGAGCTGGTCGGCCCATTCGTGGTCGATCATGGGCGGCTTGCGGTGAATGCCCACCAGACCGATATCCGAGCAGTGCACGGCGCCGCACATGTTGATGCAGCAGGCCAGGGCCACGCGCACCGGCGCGGGCATGCGCATGTTCTTGAACTCGTCAAACAGGGCGTCCATCACGCATTTCACCGGGCCGGAGGCGTCGGTGGCGGGCGTATGGCAGTGCACCCAGCCCTGGGTGTGAATCATGTTGCTGACGCTGGCGCCCGTGCCGCCCACGGGGAACTTGAAGGAACCGCCGTCAAACTTGCGGGAGTTCAGGTCGTCGCGCAGGGCCTTCATGGTGGTTTCGTCCTCCACCATGAATTCAATGTTGTTGCGGGTGGTCCAGCGCAGGTAGCCGCCGCAGTACTTGTCGGCGATGTCGCACAGCTCGCGGATGTGGGTGATGGACATGGTGCGGGTGCCGCCCACGCGCACGGTGTAGACCTTGTCGCCGCTTTCGGCCACATGCAGCAGCACGCCGGGCTCCAGAATTTCATGATAGAGCCACTTGCCGAAGTTCTTTTTGATCACCGGCGGAAAATAGTCGTCGTACTTATGAGGGCCGATGTCGGAAATACGGCCTTCCATCGGTTTCTGGGGATTGTACCCGGTAGAAATAAAAGCCATGTTCGTGTCCCCCTTGTAACTAGCGTTGATGGCGTTTACGGAAATCGGCCAGGTCGCGTTTCCAGCCGCCGGGCACTTCCTCTTCCTTGAAGAAGATGAAGGGATTGGTGCGCGGCGCTTTCACCTGACAGGCCATGGCAGGCGTGTCGGTGACTTCCAGCAGCTTCTGGAAGGAGAGGCGCTTCATGGTTTCGCCCACGCGCTCGCGGTTTTTGCCTTCTTCCATCCACCAATCCCAGATTTTTTCGATGACTTCCTTGACGTCGTCATAGGGGGCTTCACAGGAGATGAAGGGAACAAGCAGCGAACCCATCTGCGCGCCGTCCACCACAGGGGCCTTGGCGCCCACCAGGATGCTGGCGCCGCGCTCGTCGCCGATGTGCAGGGCCTGGGGCATGGTGTTGATGCAGTGCATGCAGCGCACGCAGTCGGCGGTCTTGATGGAGAGCTTGGAGCCGTCCCACTTCATGCAGTGGGTGGGGCAGCGGTCAATCACTTCCTTCTGAAGGTCGAACTTGCCCCAGTCGCGCCCGGCGTGAGCGCCCGCGTTGGGCTTGATTTCGCCGGCCACATAGGCCTTGACCTTTTCCTGGTCGATCTTGATGTCGTCCTTCCAGGTGCCCACCACGGCGAAGTCGGAACGGGCCATGGCGCAAACGCAGCCATTGGGGCAGCCGTCAAACTTGAACTTGAACTTGTAGGGGAAGGCCGGGCGGTGCAGCTCGTCCTGATAGTCCATGGTCAGCTGATAGCACATGTCCTGCGTGTTGTAGCAGGCGTACTCGCAACGGGACTGGCCAAGACAGGCGGCGGGCGTGCGCAGGTTGGAGCCGGAGCCGCCCAGGTCCACATTCATCTTGTGGGTCAGTTCGTGGAAGATTTCTTCCAGCTGGACGGTCTGGGTGCCGATCAGCACGATGTCGCCGGTGGAACCGTGCATGTTGGTGATGCCGGAACCGCGCAGATCCCAGATGTCGCACAGATCGCGCAGGAATTTGGTGTTGTAGTATTTGCCGGAGGGCTGGGCCACGCGCATGGTGTGGAAGTGGGCCACGCCGGGAAACTGTTCGGGCTGGTCGCAGTAACGGCCGATAACGCCGCCGCCGTAGCCGAACACGCCCACGATGCCGCCATGCTTCCAGTGGGTTTCCTTTTCATTGTAGGAAAGTTCCAGCACGCCCAGCAAATCGTCGGGGGCGTCCGCCGGAATCTGATAGTCAAGGCCCTTGGGGTTCGCGGCGCGCGCGGCCGCTTCCTGTTTGATGTCAGACACAAAGCTCGGCCAGGGGCCGCTTTCAAGCTGGTCCAACAGGGGAGTTGCATGTTTCGCCATTGCCATACCTCCACTAAGGTTGATTGCATCACGCCACCGCGTGACATGCCGTTCCGCTGCGCCAATCCCGGAGCCTCGCAAAACGGGCTTCCGCGTGTAGCCGATCTGCGGCGGAACGCCTCCCGCCACAATACTGCCGGCAACCCGCCAAGCCGCCGCGACGCTCGCTCCGCCACAGCGGAACGCCCCATAATGAGCGGGCGAGCCAGAACCTCGGCCCCTCGGGCCGCAACGCGGTCTTTTCGTTGCATATCCCATTTTCTTCCTGATGACAACCACCAAGCCGAACATCGTCCACATTTTCACCAGCGGCGCGGCCCTTTTCACGCCAGGGCACGCGCATGGTCTTGGCAAAGACATCGTTTTTTAGTTATAGAATGCCAGCAAACCTCTTTCCATGCGCGTGAAAGCCACAGCAAACAGACGGATGAACATGAAAGACGCACTCGGCTTGTATTACCACCCCCAGGCGGGCAACACCCGGGCCAGGGTCTATGTGCGGCGGGGACAGGACGGCGAAGTGGAATTCCGCCTCTGGCAGGCGGATCATCCCGAAGTCTGGGAACGTCATCCCTGGCTCAGCCTGGATGTGGTGCGGAGCGCGGCCCGCCTGTACCAGACCGAACGCAACCGGGAGGCCGACCCCCTCAGGCTCTATGATCTGGCCGTGGCCCGCGCCCTGCTGCGGGAGGACGAAGCGTGAGCGGACGCTGGCTGCTGGCCAACAGAGCCTTTTTTGTGCGCGATCTGGTGCGCGACTACTGCACTGTCTTCCGGCTCTTGTCCGACCAGCGGCGGCGTTTTGAGCGCGACGGCGCGGTATCCTACTCGGCCCTGCGCGAGCTGCTGGGCGAGGCCATGCGCAAGGGCGTGTTCTGGCGCCTCAAGGACACGGCCCATCACCTGTTCCGCAACGCCAGCCGTTCGGCGCGCGCCGCGCCGGAAGGGCAGGGCGTCGGGCCCCGGCAATGCGCGGCCGGCCCGCATCCCGACGGCCTGACCGCGCAAAGCCCGGTGGAAGCCCTCATTGACTGGTGTGTCGGTTATGCCTTCCACGAATGCGCCAAGCTCAGGGAAGACGCGTTTCAGGGCCAGCATTACGCCAATTGTCTGACCCAGTTGGGCCGCCACCCGGCAGTAACCGACGAACTTTACGGTCCCCTGAGCGCCCTGGCCGCCCAGACCGCCGAAAGCTCGGCGCGCGAGCTGGGGCGCATCCTGCATGTGCTGTCGCACGGGCTCTTTCTGCTCACGCGTTATCTGGCGAACGAAGGCGACAACAGCCGTCTGGCCCGCTGGCTGGCCTGTGAGGAGCCGCTGGCCCGCGAGGTGTTCGGCCGGCATTACCCGGCGCTGCTCACGGCCCTGTATGGCGACGAGCCAGCGCGCCTCTATGCGCTGGCGGCGCGGGACCTTCTGGAATCAGGCCGGATGGAGGCGGCGCGAGCCCTGCTGCTGCGGGCCGGGGGACAAAATATGCTCAACGCCGAGGGAATGAAGCTGCTGCGCGGGCTGGAGGGCGCTTCCGCCGGGGCGCGCGACGCGCGCAGCGTGAACCTGCCGGAGCCCGCCGCATGAACAGGGCCTTCCGCGCCTTGCGGGTCTGCCTGGCGTTCCTGCTCTGCGCGGTTTTGCTGAGCGGCTGCGGCTCGCGCTCCTGGCGCAAGGGGGGCGTGCCGGGCAGCAAGCCCTATACCGTGCGCGGCAAAACCTATTACCCGCTGAAGTCCGCCCACGGCTTTGTGGAGGTGGGCACGGCCTCCTGGTACGGGCCGGGCTTTCACGGCAAAAAAACCGCCAATGGCGAGCGCTACAACCAGTACGCCATGACCGCGGCCCATAAAATTTTGCCATTGGGCACCAAGGTGCGCGTCACCCATCTGGGCAACGGCCGCTCCGTCATTGTGCGCGTCAATGACCGGGGCCCCTTTGTGGATGACCGGGTCATCGACCTCTCACGCGGCGCGGCCACACGCCTGAACATGATGGGCACGGGCACGGCCAGGGTGCGCATCCAGAGCCTGGGCGGCATTCCCCAGATGCGTGAAGACGGCGACATGTCCGGCCCCTTCTATGTGCAGGTGGGGGCATTTTCCAGCAAGGACAACGCCCGCAGGCTGATCAACATCCTGACCCGATCCGGGCATAAGGGCCGCCTGCAGTTCGGCAGCAACAACATGTGGAATGTGCAGGTGGGGCCGTGGCAGGACTCCAACGGCGCGCGGCAGATGCTGGAGCTGTTCAGGGCCCTCTACCCCCACGCCTTTGTGGTGGGGGGCAACTGACAGCCGCACGTCCACGAGGAGAGAAACCTTCATATGCCAGCCGCATGCGTCCAATACGGATAGTTTGTCTTTAGAGCGTGTTGCAATTCAAATATTTTCACTTTTGTGGATGCAAAGCCACAATTTTGGCCCTGGTCTGACTTTTCGGGTTCAGCCGCGGCGCTCTTGGCGGCGTGCCGGCCTCGCGCCGGCGGCACAAATCATTCAACCGTCTTGCCAAGGGCGACATCAATGCCCATCTCCTTGATTTTTTTATAAAGTTCATTGCGTGAGAGTTTGAGTTCCCGGGCAGTGAGCGTTTTGTTGCCCTTGCAGCGGACAAGCGTCCTCTCAATGACCATGCGCATGTAGTGACGGCATTGCTCTTTGAGAGATCCTTCCACATGAGCTCCATCCATACCCACGTCAAAGAGGTGGGACGGCAGGCTGCATGGCGTGACATGGCCCCATCCGTTTTCTTGCGAGAAGCAGGTATAGATCAGGATGTTCTTCAGCTCCCTGACGTTGCCTGGCCAGTAATATTTTCTCAGAACAGGAAAAATGGCGCTGTCGATATCCGGCATCGGGCAATGCTCCTGCTGGGCAATCTGCTTAAGCAGTTCCGGCACAAGAAGATCCAGATCATCAAGGCGCTCACGCAGGGGCGGCGTGTGCAGTTGCAGCACGCTGAGGCGATGGTAAAGATCCATGCGAAAGACGCCCTCATGGGCCATCTGGCGAAGATCCTTATTCGTCGCGGCCAATACGCGAAAGTCCGAATGAACTTTCCTGTTGCTCCCAATTTTCTGAATTTCATGACTCTCCAGAATACGCAGCAGTTTCGCCTGCATATTCATGGGTATTTCAGCCACTTCATCCAAAAAAATTGTTCCGCCGTCAGCCAGTTCGAACTTGCCGATGCGCCCCTTTTTGCTTGCGCCGGTAAAGCTGCCTTCCGCATAGCCAAAAAGCTCAGCTTCCATCAGTTCAGAGGGGATAGCGGCGCAGTTGACGCAGATGAAGGCATTGTGAGCGCGGGGGCTTGCGGCATGCAGGGCGTTGGCGATGAGTTCCTTGCCGGTGCCGGACTCGCCTGTAATCAGGATGGGCTGATTGCTGTTGGCGAAACGCGTCCCCTGTTTTTTCAGACGACGTATGGCCTCGCTATCGCCCACCAGGCTGTTGAAACTGAAGACAGCCTTGGGTTGCGTGGCCTTGGCCCGCCTTTCAAAGTACTCGGCCTTCTGTTCCAGGGTCTGAATACGGGCAAGCAGGGGTGAAAGGTCATGGATGTCGCGAAAATACGCCTCCACATAGCCGCCAACACATGCCGCGCCGTCAAAAACAGGATAGCGCGAAATAAAGGCTTCCTTGCCTTTGAACTTAAAGAGTACGCGTACTTGCTGTTTCCGTGATTTCATTACGTTAAGCAATTCAGATCCTGGAAAGTAGTTACAAATATGATCACCTATAGCAATACGCCTGTTAAACCCGAACATTGTTGCAAATATTTCATTCATATAACAAATAGTTCCATCAATATGGCTTGCCATAATGCCAATATGCAGATAATCTAAAATATTATCACAGAACTGTATCATTTTCTTCTCTGCATTATTCATATGCTCTCCATCTATGTCATAAAAAGATGACATATACTTTTTTGATTACATTCTACTAATTCTCTTTATTTATTTAACGAAAAATTTGAAGTCAAGTTTATGTAATCAGAAAAATACAGTGAAAGATGTTCGTATTTCATAAATATATCCTGTAATTACAGCATATTATATATGTGGCATACCCTTTGTAATGATTGGTCGGCAGTTGATGTGCAGCAAGGAGCAAGCCAATGCAGCTTCAGAACCGACCCCGGAAAAGGCAGCTACCCTCCAGGACGCGCCATGAACGCCGGCATGGCGTTTGCGGCTTATGCCCGTCGGCTTGCGGGCTGACCCTGTTTGGGGACAAAGATAATCCTGTTGATTTGTTCGGGGACGAATTTCATCCCGTCAACAAGGGGGCGCTTTGCCCCAAGGCGCTTGCCCTGTACGGGCAGATATATGATTCCACGCGGTTGCCATGCCCGGGCGTCAGGCGCTCGCCCCGTGAACCCTGGCGGCTGGTGGACTGGGACGCCGCCCTGAAGTTCACGGCAGATCGTCTTGCGGCGATTCCCCGCGAAAAAGTGGTTGTGGCGGGGCATGAAAGTGATCCCTTCGATTTTATCTGCGGCGCGGACTGGGCGGCAGAGTTGCTGGGGCTGCCCTTCAGGCCCGGCAGCTTCCTTGCGCAGCCTTTTGGCCGGGCCGGCAGCCTGTTCCGCATATTGGGGGTCAGCGCTGAGCAACTGTTGTGCAACACTCCGCGCGACTGGTGCGCCAGCGAGGCCATTTTACTGGTGGGCGGCGATTTGGCCGCAGAGGCGCCCATAACATTTGGCCCTCTCCTGGATGCCCGGGACCGCGGCAAAACGCTCTTTTATCTCGGATCACGCGGAGGGCTGACGGCACGCCGGGCCAGCCACGCCTGTATTGTCCGACCGGGCAGTGAGGGGCTTGCCTTGGCTGGCGTGGCGCACGCTCTCTTGCGGCAGGGCATGATTTCAGCAGAATTTCTGGCAGACTGCGCCAGCGGCCTGGACGAGCTGCGTCAACGCCTCAAGCCATATTCGCTAAGGCGCGTCGCTCCGCTTTGCGGAGTGGAGGCCGCCGATCTGGAAAATCTGGCGGCCATGCTGGGCAAAGCCTTTTCCTTTCAGGTCATGGCAGGGCAGCTTGAGCAGCGCCGCTGGCTTGATGATGCAACGCTGGGACTGGCGTTCACGCTTGTGACCCTCAAGGGCTGTCTGGGGCGCCCGGGCGGCGGCCTGAACCTGCTGGCCTCCAGTCCCTTTGTCTGGGAAGGGCACGAAACGCCGACGGCCTTGGAAGACGCCCTTTCTGACTCTGGCGCGTTCATGGCCTTTGGCGATCCGCTGGGACGCCTGGCGGGGCAAAGCGCGCGTGAAACCCTGGCATCTCAAAACCTGCTGATTCATGTGGGCAGCTTTGATAATGCGACCCGCCGTCTTGCCCATGTTTCGCTGCCGGCGGCGCACTGGAGCGAATACCCCTGTCTGGCGTACCGCACAGACGGCCGGGCCCTGCAATGGCGTTCCGCCCTGTTGCCGCCTTATGGCGAAGCGCTGCCGCCGCTGGAAATCTGGCTGCGCCTTATGCGCCTGCTCAAGCCCGAAGCCAAGGCCCCCTGGGCGGATAGCCCAGAATCCGCGACGAACCAGCGCAAACTGGCGGACTGGAAGCTGGCCTCTTCAGCGCTTGCCGGGGGGGTGCGCACAGCCGACCTGGCCCATGATGAGCGTCGTGATGAAGGTCAGACCACGGGCGGCATTCTTTGGCCGTGTCTGGCCGAGGCCGATCACAAGCCGGATTTTGAAAATACCCGCTATATCCAGGGCAATGTGCGCGGACGGAATAACATCCTCTTTACTCCGTACAGTTGCTGGCCGGGCAGCAAGATGCGATTCCCCACGGCTGACGGCAAGATACATCTGGAAGAAGTGGTGTTGCCGCCCCTGGATAAGACCGTGCCCCAAGACGGACTTGCGCTGGCTGTGGGCGGTTTGGCGGATCTGGCGGCAGACCACCCCCAAGAATGGCTCTGGCCGCGTGGCCGCCGTGATAATGCCGCGCGCTTTCATGTGAATACCGCCGTGCGGCTGGGCATTGCCAACGGGGATATGATCCGGCTTTCTTCGGAATTTGGCTCCGTAACGGCACAGGCTGCCGTCATGCCGGACATTCCCGAAAATGTGGCGGCCCTCCCTCCTGAAATGGCTTTGGCCCTGGTGGCGGGCAACATGGTTCTGCGCCCTGTTCCCCTGCATGTGGAAGTGCAGCGTCGAGGAGTGTGACATGCATCTTGTTTTTGTAAGCCGGCAGTTCAACCAAAAGCAGGATTCGTTGCGAAATTTTCCCAAAGACAGCCTGGTGCTTGTGGTGGATGTTGACCGCTGCATTGCCTGCGGGTCTTGTGCCCTGGCCTGCAGGGCGGAACACGGAACATTCGGGGAGCAGGAAAAGGGCGCGCGGCGGCTGGTGACGACCGCGGGGCCGGAACAGAAAATGCCCCGCGTGGTCAGCCTGCCTACCTCCTGCCGGCATTGCTCCACCCCATGCGACTGTGATGACGGCTACAACTTCTGGACGCTTTGCCCCGCCGACCGGGTGGAAGCGGTTGCCGTGCAAACGGCCCGTTGTGACGAATGCGAACAGCGCTTGCGGCAGGGCATGGCCCCGGCCTGTGCAAGCCGATGCAGCATGAAATGCCTCTATGCCGGACGGCCGGAAGACGTGCGCTTTGCACTGGAGGAAAAGCGCCTGCGCGGTATGGGCGAGACGGAGATTTGCTGATGCGGGCCGCCCGCTGGACTGGGAAAGAGCTGGATGCCGGGCTTTACAGGTCGCTGGCGCGCCCTGGAAGGCTGCATTCTTTCCGCATTCAGGATGGCGAAACAGATATGCTGCTATCCTGTCACGGACGGTATGAGGCTGAAGCCGCGCGTTGGGTCAGCGCGGCCCGGGAAGATGTCAAGGCTTACATCCAGCGGCATCCTGGTTTTCAGCAAAGCCTTGCGCCCTGGCCTGACGACGCCGAAGCGGCGGAGGTCGTGCGCGCCATGCTCCTGGCAGGCATTCGGGCGGGGGTCGGCCCCATGGCGGCAGTGGCTGGAGCCATTTCACAGATGGTCGGACGGCGTATGCTTACCCTCAGCCCCGAGGTAATCGCGGAAAATGGCGGCGATGTTTTTTGCCGCTGCGACGGGCCGCAGCGCTTTGGCATTGTGGCGGAGTCCTCCCCCAGCGCCTTTCTGCAAATTGAAGTGTCTGAGACTGTGCCGGGAACGGGCATTGGCGTCTGCACCTCATCAGGGCGTTTGGGGCCATCGCTCAATTTCGGCAATGCCGATGCCGTATCCGTGGCGGCCACGGATACGGCTCTGGCCGATGCGCTGGCCACTGCGGCTTCCAATCGCGTCCGTCGCCGGTGTGACATTGCGGGCGTGCTGGACTGGGCGCTTGAGCGCGGCGCTGACGGCTGCGTCATTGTGGCGTTCGATCAGGTCGCAGCCAGGGGGAATATTCGCTTTGCCGCTTGAACCCGCACCAAGGACGACAGCATGACTACACAGGCAAAAACCATCAGCGAAATCAACAGCAAGCTTCAGAACGGCAGCGCTGTCGTCATGACGGCCATGGAATTCAAGGCGCTTGTCCGCGCCGGCAAGGCTCCGGCACTGGCGGAGGTGGATGTTGTGACCACAGCAACGCGGGGCGTCATGTCCGGCACTGCGGCCATGTTGACCCTGCCGTTGCGCGAGGTGGGCGGCGCCGACAGAATTTCCCGTCTGCATCTTAACGGAGTGCCCTGCCTGACGGCATTCCCTGTCTGTTCAGAAAGGGGCCTGGTGGAGGTTATCCTCAACGGCACCCAGGAAAGCGTGGACAATTTCGGCCGTTACGGCGGCGGGCATGTCATGCGCGCCCTGGTCGAGCGCCAGACCGTGGAAGTGGAATGCGCGCTGACATCCGGGCGCAGGCTGCATCAATTCCTGACCTTGGACGACATGCCCTTTGCCCGCATCTACAGCTCCCGCAACAGTTTTCAAAACTATATGGGCTTTACCAACGCCAAGGATGCCCCTTCCTACCGGGCGCTGCCTTTCTCCATCTTCGCCTGCAGGCCCATTGCGCCTCTCGGCGGCATGGCCGTCAGCGGCAGTGGCGAGATGAACCCCGGAGCCAATGACCCCTCGCTGCAAGTCATCAGACCGGGCGTTCGCATTCTGGTCAATGGCGCTCAAGGCACGCTGATTGGTTACGGCACCCGCGCTCAGAAGGGGCATGTCTGCTTCTCCACCACGGCGGATATGCGGGATATGGACCCGCAATACATGGGCGGGTTCCGCACCAGTTGCGGCGTGGAGATAACCTCCAGTCTCGCTGTGCCCTTTCCGATTTTAAATCAGGCCATCCTGGACGGACTCGCCTCCTGCCTTGACGAAAACCTCACCCACCATGTGGGGGATTTTTCTGATCGTGTGGCTATCGGGCATATACAGTATTCCGAAATCTGGAAAGACGCCCCGTTGGAGGTGGAGTTCGACTTTGACCGTTGCGTGGGATGCTCTTTCCAGTGTGAAGCCGAATACTATTGTCCCATGAATGCCATTTCATGGAAAGACAAAACCATTGACCAAAGCCTCTGCGTCGCCTGTGGCGCCTGCACGGGGAACTGCCTGGGGGGCGCCTTCATGGGGGTGGGGCGGGGCCCGGGGCGGGGCGTGGGCGAGGTGCGGCTCTTTGGCAAGTTGATGCCCATCATTTTCCGCCAGTCCAACCGCCTGCGCAGCGAGCGGCTGGCGGAGGAATTGAAGCGTCAGCTTGTGGAAGGCTCTTTCCGCCTCCTTCAGACAGATGCTCAATGCCGGCTGTGGTAGCTGAGACGCTTTGTTTCCAGCGTTGGAACGACACTTGGAGTTGCCGAGGCTTAGCATGACAAAGGCAGATTTTTTCCTTTCCCCGCAGGGATGCTTGGCGCAAGCCGCTCGCTGCATCAGTTGCGGCACATGCGTGACAGTATGTCCTGTTTTTGAGGAAGACCCCCGCGAAGAACTGACCGCGCGCGGGCGCAACGCCCGGATGCACAGCCTGCAGGCTGCGGCGGAGCGGAAAGGGCTGATGGAGTCTATGGACAAATGCCTGGTTTGCGGGCGATGCGCCATGGTTTGCCCTCGCGGCATCCCCAACGACAGCATTGTGGCCAGCCTGCGAGCGCAGGCCGCGCGGCGTCACGGCCTGCCGCTTGCCAAAAAGGCCGCCTTCCGAATTTTATTGACCAACAGGCGACGCATGGGGCGGGCCTTGCGCTTGGCAACCATGTTCCAGAAGTTGCTGCCCGTCACCAAGGATGTGAGTCTGGGCCGTTCCGACAGTGAAAGCCTGCCGCCCGTACGTCACCTGCCGCTCTTTTTTTCCCGCTTGGCGGGGGGGCGTCACTTGCCTCCCCTGCATGAAACCTTTTTGTCAGAACGCATAGCCGAGGTGACGCCTCCGGCGTCACAGGCGGGTTCACCCCTGCGTGTGGCGCTGTTTGCCGGCTGCGCTATGGAATTTGCCCTGCCCAATGCGGCGGTGTCCATGGTGGATCTGCTGAGTCGCCTCGGCATGGAGGTCATTGTTCCCCGGGCGCAAGGCTGCTGCGGCACTCCCATGCACGCCAACGGCGATATGGATACGGCCCTGGCCATGGCCCGGCATAATGCCGAAGTACTGGAAGCCTGCCATGCCGACATCATTGTCACCGGCTGCGCCACCTGCGGTTCTTCCCTGCGTGAAGTCTGGCCAAGCCTGGATGCGACAAGTGAAGAGCGCGCGCGCTTTGCCGCCTTAGCGGCAAAAACACGAGATTTTTCCGAAGTGCTGCTCGCACGGAGCTTTCCCGAACCTTTTCCCTTTGTCTCCAGGCTTCCTACCCATGCCCGCGTTACATGGCATGCCCCCTGCCATCTGGTTCAACATCAGAAGGTCAACCGCGAGCCGCTGGCGCTGTTAAAACGGGTTCTGGGAGAGCGCTTTACGCCCCTGCCTTCCCGCTGCTGCGGTTTTGGCGGCTCTTTCAACGTGTCCCACTATGCCGTGTCCAGGGCCATCGGCGCCCAAAAGGCCCGGGATGTGCGCGCTTCAGGCGCGGAATACATCGTCACCGCCTGCCCAGGCTGCATGATTCAGCTTTCCGATATGGCGGCTCAGCATGGCGTCTCCGGCAAGGTCATCCATCTGGCCGAGGCCATCAGTCTACCGTAACAGCAAGAAGAGGTTTTTCCATGCTTGCAATGACGTCCGACGCGCATGGCGCATATGAGATGCTTAACGAGGCCGCCCGGCAAAACAAGCTGCGCGTTCGCTGCGCCCACCAGCTTACGGCTGAAACCGTTCGCGATATTGACGTCTTGGTGGCGGCCCAGCCAGGCGGGATGGAAAGCAGCAGCGTCATGTTGCTGGTCAAGGTGGCTGAACGGGGCCTGTTTACCCGTGCGGAACATCTGTCGCTCAACGGTATAGCCGGCTTTGTGGGGCCCGCTCCCAATGAACGGCTCGGCATGGTTGACGTGCTGGTCAGCG
The DNA here is from genome assembly GCF_050313595.1 of Desulfovibrio sp. SGI.169. Classification (NCBI taxonomy): domain Bacteria; kingdom Pseudomonadati; phylum Thermodesulfobacteriota; class Desulfovibrionia; order Desulfovibrionales; family Desulfovibrionaceae; genus Desulfovibrio; species Desulfovibrio sp. SGI.169. The sequence goes on from NZ_JBNPLS010000004.1 coordinate 96,524, forward strand.
GAGGCATGACTTCCGCATCAGACCCCGCCTACAACGGCGCAACTCTGTTCGAGGATTTGCTCCATGATCGGGAAATACGTCTGGAATGCCTTTCGCAGGAGCATACCCGGCACAACGCCGTTACACGTCTTTCCGTCATGGATTACGCCCGAAGCACAATCTATGACCTGCCGTTAAACACGGAACTGGCCAACCTGGGAAAGGACAGCCTTTTTGCCGGAGCGACCATCATGCTCAACGGGGGACGAGGCGTCATTCTGGGCAGCGGCGCGCTGGGCAATAAAGAACGGCCCAGCCTTTCCTGCGCGGCGGATTGCTTTGTCATGGACAAGGCATTGCTGCTGCCCGCCAGAGACGGGTCAAGCCCCCAGCACAGCCTCTGCATGGCCTTCCCTCTGTGGACGGATGTTGACGCATCGGCGCTGTGCGACGCGGCATCCCGCATGGCGCGTCAGCGCAACGAAACGGACAGGCTGGTATTGGAAGCCGCGGAAGACCGCATGGCGCAGGCCTTGGCCACGGGCGAGCTGGCCTTTGTGGATCCCGGACCCAAACCATACAGAACCATAATGTCGGTAAACTGAATAAAGGAGGAAGTATGCGACTGCCCAGAATTTTGCTTTCATTCTGTCTGTTGGGATTATGCCTTGCCCCCTGCGCCGCTCTGGCGAATGCAAAAAAAATTACTTTTGGGTATCTGGTGGCAGACCAGCTTCATGAACCCGCTCCCATGATCATGAAAAATCTGAAGCTGCTGGAAAACCGCGGCTATGAAGTAAAGTGGCAGGAATTTCTGTCAGGCGCCAATCTGGTGCAGCACATGGCTTCCGGTGAAGTTGACTATGGCACGGGCGGCGCCGCCCCGGTGCTGACATTTCGGGGATTGGGGCTTGATTTTGTGATGCTGGCCAGCAGCAATACAAATGGCAGCGCACTCATTGTCAGAAAGGACATCACGTCGCCCAAGGATTTGGATGGCAAAAACGTCGGCACGCCTGGAATCGGTTCCATGCAGGACGCCCTTGTGGACAAGGTGGCCGAAGCCCATGGCATCAAGGTGCGCAAGCGCAACATGAAGGTTTCCGACATGCCGCTTTTTCTCCAGAAAGGCGAAATTGACGCCTTTGTGGCTTGGGAGCCGCATGTCAGCCGTGCTGAAGGGCTGGGCTATGGACATGTGCTCCTGACCTCTCAGGATGTGCTGCCCAACCATCAATGCTGTGTGCTTGTTTCGCGCGAAAAAACCGTCAATGCCGACCCGCAGATGGCCGCCGATGTGCTGGATGTTTATCTGGAAGCCATGGCCTGGTTTGACCAGAACCGCGAGGAAGCCAGGCGGATGATCTCCAAGGCGACAGGCATCAAGGCCGAAGACGTGGCAAAGGCAATGGAACGCGTGACTTATCCCGAACCGCCCTATCTGGATGAGACGAGCATGGTCATGCTGGTGGACAGTCTGGTCAGCAGCAAGAAAATCAAGAAAGAGCATGTTCCGGACTCTGCCGCCTTTGTGAAGAATATGGTTTTGCGCGACATGCTGGAGAAACATCTCAAGAAATAGCCCGCGGCGTTTCGGCCGCTGCGGGTTGCGACCCGGAGCGGCCAAAAGGCCAACAGCGATAAAAAGGGGGAGCGGATGGAAGCCGAAAGAAAAGAGAAACTCAAAACATTTGCCTGGAACATCTGTAGCCTTGTTTTTGTGGTCATCGCGTGGGGCATGTTTGCCAGCTGGCAGAAATCGCCTTTCTTTCCCATGCCCGGCGAAATTTATGACGCCTTCATTACCCTTTCCACCGAGGGGGATGTGGAAGGGGTTTCCCTGTCCTCGCACATTCTCTGGAGCCTGATTCGCATCCTTACCGGCTTTGGCATGGCGTGTCTCACGGGCATTCCCCTTGGGCTGGCCATGGGCTTGTGGCCCAGACTGTATAACTCCACCCGCGCCGTGCTGGAGCCCATACGCTTCATTCCGCCCATCGCCTGGATTCCCATGACCATCGTGCTGCTGGTGGGTTTTTCCCGTTATGCCTTCCTCATCTGGCTGGGGGCATTCTTTCCCATTTTCATCAATACCCTGCTTAGCGTTACACGGGTCAACCCTGTACACATCAATGTGGTAAAAGTCTTTGGCGCTTCACGCTGGTATACCATTCGCAATATTGTCATCCCCTCGGTTACGCCTGACATCGCCACGGGAATGCGCGTGGGACTGGGCATCGCCTGGATGTGCATTGTGGCCGCAGAAATGATTGGCGGCGAAATGGTGGGCGTGGGGCGTCTTATCCTGAAATACGCGGAACTCATGCGGCTGGCTGAAGTCATTGTTGGAATGCTTGTCATTGGTGTTATTGGCTTCATCATGAATGAAATATTCATAGTGGTGGAACGTCATTTATTCCGTTGGCGTGCGGAAATCTCACTGGATTAGCAGGTCTTTTCAGGAGAATATTATGTCCTTCGTCACAGTAGATATCTCCAAACGCTTTGGAAAAATGGACGTCTTGCAGAATGTCAGCTTCACGGTCAGCAAAAATGAGTTTCTGGTCATTGTAGGGCCTACGGGTTGCGGCAAAAGCACCATAGCCAACATCCTGGCAGGCATCGAAGCGCCAACTGCCGGCCTGGCGACGATTCATGGAGAGCAGGTGAACCCCAAGAAACACAATATCTCTTTCGTGTTTCAGGAGCCTTCCTGCGTTCCCTGGAAAACCCTGCTCGAGGATGTGATGATTGGCCCCACCATCAAGAACATCCCGGCGGACAAGGCCGCCAAACGGGCCGCCGAAGTTATTGAGCTGGTGGGCCTGACTGGCTTTGAAACCTATTATTCCCGCCAGTTGTCGGGCGGCATGCAGCAGCGCGTCGCCATTGCCCGCGCCTATGTGACAGACCCGGATCTGCTTATAATGGACGAGCCTTTCGGCCATCTGGACGCCCAGACACGTTACCTGATGCAGGGCGAAATCATGCGGATATGGCAGCAGGAGCACAAGACGGTCATCTTCATTACAAACAATATTGAAGAGGCCGTCTTTCTTGCCTCCCGCATAGTCGTGCTGTCCAAATTGCCCGCATCCATCAAAGGTATATATGACATCAATTTGCCGCATCCGCGCAATCTGACTGATCCCGAATTTCTGCGCCTCCGCGAAATGCTGACGGATATGTGCGAAGCGACGGACTGAACAACTGAGCTTCTGAACAACATCGGCAACATGCGGCCAGCAAAAAAGGATATTATATGGAAGATTCACGTGCTGTAAAAATTGAAGTGCGAAACCTGTCCAAGCATTTCGGCGAGCTGGTGGTTTTGGACGACATCAGTTTCAATATCCACAAGGGAGAATTTCTTTGTGTGGTAGGGCCGACAGGTTGCGGAAAGACTACCTTTTGCAACGTTGTTACAAGTCTTTTACCTGTAACTTCTGGAAGCATTGCTATTGATGATGATGCAATCGACTTCAAAAAACATAATGTGTCATTTGTTTTTCAGGAGCCATCCTGCCTGCCATGGCGTACGGTATATGAAAACATAAAAATTGGTTTAACCATCAAGAATATTCCAGAAAAAGAAATACCAGATAGGGTCAACAATATCATGGAATTGACGGGTTTGACCAGGTTTCGCGATTTCTATCCCAATCAGCTTTCCGCAGGCACCAAGCAGCGAGTGGTGGTCGCCAGAGCCTTCGTGACAGAGCCTGATATGCTCTTGATGGATGAGCCGTTCGGCCAGCTCGACACCAGCACGCGTTTTCATATCGAAAATCTGCTGATTGAACTCTGGCAAAAAACCGGGCAAACAGTCATTTTTGTTACGCATAACCTGGAAGAATCCGTTTATCTGGCGGAACGGGTGTTGGTACTGACGCCGAAACCGACCCACGTTAAAGAAATGGTTGATGTGCGGCACTTGCCGCATCCGCGCAATATCGCTGATCCAGAGTTTGTGCGCCTGCGCAACCATATTACAGACCTTGTCAAATGGTGGTAAAGAAAATTTTTTGACCTTATGTCTGAATTGGACACTCTGCCAGCTAGTGTCTAATTGCAAAAATTCCGCGCGGAATTCCGCGAAGAATTTTGCGGGATTGTTGGTGAAAAAACGTGGTTTTTCGCGAATGAACCCGGCCACGCCGCCGCAAAACCCTTGCGGATTCGGTAAAAAGGGAGATTTTTCGCTCGCCGCCCGAAGCGCAGGCAGGAATTTTTTGCGCTGCCAAGAAAATGGGCATTTTTAGAGGGAGTGTGCTCATGCGCATGACCGACAAAAATCGCGCTGTGACGCGGCCAGCGCGAAAAAGGCCGTCTTTGACGAATAATTGTGACGGAACACGATCAACAACGGCCCATTAACAGGCCCGACTCTGAGTCAGTAGAGTGTTCAATTTTTGGCGCTTCCCCACTCTGGCGTCAGAATGTCTTTTCCACAGCGCGCTTTGCAAAAAGAAGCGAGATGTCATATCCATAGCCTGGCGTATCCGCTTCTTTGAATCTTGCGCCGCTGTGGCGGCACGCTGACATGCCCCGCAAGGCGGCATGACAAGCGACAGAAAATACGCTTGCCGGAAGGCCTTTGACCTGCCCGGCATATGGTTCTCTGCAAGCCAGAAAGCATGACGACATTCCAGCGCTTGAAATATTTTTGATATATTTCAATATATTATTCTATCAACACCATTTCACCTTGCAATATGCTTCGCTGACTGCCGCAGCAAGGCGCAAATGCTGGCGCATCGCCACGGCGGGAGAGCTTGCCTCAAGCTTCGCCCGTCTGTATAAGAATTAAGGCAAGCGCCCCGAAGTCACCTGACGCGAGGCGCGCAAGGAGTGCGTCATGTCCCCTTTCGCAAAAAACAGCGAGGTAACTTCCCTCATTCTGGACAGTCTGCCCATGGGTGTGCTGTTTTGCGACATGAACGGCGTCATCCGCTTTGCGAACAAGGCCTATGCCGATTTGCTGGGGCAGCGGCCCGAAGAACTGCTGGGGCGCGACATCACCGAGATCATCCCCCACTCGCGCGCGCGCGTCGTCTTGCGCGACGGCCGGGCAGAAATGGGCGAACTCTGCCAGCTCGGACCAGGCAACGCCCTGCCCGTGATTGTCAACCGGATTCCGGTGCGCGACGGCCAGGGGCGGCTGGCGGGCATGGTTTCGCAAGCCATTTTCAATGATCCCGAAGAGCTGAAAAAACTTTCAGCCAAAATCGAGCATCTGGGGCACACCCTCAACCAGTACAAACGCCGGATCAAGGCCAGCCTGTCGCCACAGTACAGTCTGCGCAGCATTCTGGGCGAAAGCGCGATCATGCGTCGCCTCAAGCGACAGGCGCAAAGTTACGCCCGACTGGATGCGCCGGTGCTGATTCTGGGCGCCACGGGCGCGGGCAAAGAGCTGTTTGCCCACGCGCTGCACGCCGAAAGCCCGCGCGCCGAAGGCCCGCTGGTCAGCATCAATTGCGCGGCCATTCCCAAGGATCTTTTTGAATCCGAACTCTTCGGCTACGCGCGCGGCGCATTTTCCGGCGCGCGCCAGGATGGCAAGATCGGCCAGATTGAACTGGCCGACAAGGGCACGCTCTTTCTGGATGAAATAGGGGAAATGCCGCCGGAAATTCAGGCCAAGCTGCTGCGCGTGCTGGAAAGCCGCAGCATCTGCCGCGTGGGCTCGGTCAATGCCCGCCATGTGGACTTTCGCCTGGTGGCGGCCACCAACCGAAATCTTTCCGCCATGCTCAGCACGGGTTCCTTTCGTGAAGACCTCTACTACCGCATCAACACCTTTGTGCTGGAAATCCCTCCCCTGCGCGACCGCCCGGATGACATTCTGCCCATCGCCCGCTATGTGCTCTCGCGCATGGGGCTGGAGCATCTGCGTTTTTCGCCGGAAGCCGAAGCGGCCATGCGGGCCTTTTCCTGGCCGGGCAATGTGCGGCAACTGCACAATGCCGTGGTTCACGCGGCCACCATGCGCCACGGCGATCTGATCGAAGCGGGGGACTTTCCGCCGGACACTCTGCCCGGCGCGAGCCTGCCTTTGCGCGCCGTGACCGCCGGAGACCTTTCCGACATTATGGCCGACGCCGAGGCCGTGATCATCCGCAAGGCGCTGACCGAACAGGGCGGCAATGTCTCGCGCACCGCGCGCAGTCTGCGCATCTCGCGCGCCACGCTTTACGAAAAACTGCGCAAATACGGCATCAGCCGCCGCTGATGCCGTATTTGCGCTAACTCCGCCGCCGCTTTTTGCGGACGGGCTTTTTTTGCCGATCCGCATCCGACGCATTATTCACAAGCATGGGATGTTCCGGCACCACACTGTTTACAGTGTATCCCGCCAGGGGGCGACGCCCCTGCATATAGGCCAGTTCCTCAGCCACGGTTTTTTCAAACTCCGCCATGCGCCTGGCGGAAACCGGCGCGCCGCGCGGGTTGATGGCCTTGGCGGGGTTGATGAACCTGCCGTTCTGACGCAGGCGAAAATCAAGATGCGGCCCGGTGGACAAGCCGGTGCTGCCCACAAAGCCGATGACCTGGCCCTGTCGCACGCGCTGGCCCTGTCGCAGCCCGCGGGCATAGCCGGAAAGATGGGAATACATGGATTCCAGCCCGACCGCATGCTTGAGAATAATCTGATTGCCATAACCCCCGGCCCACCCGCGTTTTGTGACCGTGCCATCGCCCACGGCCTTGACCGGCGTGCCGGTGGGCGCTCCGTAGTCCACCCCCATATGCGGGCGGCTGTAGCCCAGGATGGGGTGCTTGCGGCTCGACGTGAAGCGGGAAGTTACACGGGTAAAGGCCAGAGGGGCCTGCAAAAGGGTTTTGTGCAGGTTTTCGCCCTTGCGATTATAATACTGCGCCCGCTCTGAGCCGTCGCGAAAAAGATAAGCCTCGAAGGTCTTGCCCTTGTTGGTGAAATGCGCGGCCAAAATACGACCGTAACCCTTGTATTCCCCTTCCCGGTAACGTTTTTCCACCAGTACGGAAAAGCTGTCGCCTTCCTGCAGGTCGCGGATAAAGTTGATTTCCGCCCCGAAGAGCTCGGCCAGTTTCAAAGCCATTTGCGGGCTTTCGCCCACATCGGCCACCGCCTGAAAAAGATTGTCGCTGATGGTGGCTTCCACCACGCCGAGCAAAGTGACGTATTCAATGGCCTCCACCCTGGCCACTGGCTCTTCGACGCCTTCCACCACCAGGCGGCGTCGGTTGTCGATTTCATACTCAAAGCGCTTGACCCGGCCCGAAGCCATATCCGTAACAATGGCGTAAGGCTGCCCCTCACGGAAAGAACGCATGGAAAAGACCTGCCGGGCCGCGCTGATATACCGGTAGATGTCTTGGCTGCCCGTGCCTTCCAGAATTTTGCTGATGGTGTCGCCTTTTTCCACAGTGCCTTTGAGCACTTCCTCCCCAGAGGCTGACCCGTCACCCTGTTCCACGGCGCTCGCGTCTGTGGAGGGCCGGTCAGCAGAAGAGACAACGGAAGGCGCGACCAGAGCCGCGTCGGCGGAAGCCGCGTCGGGCGCATCCTGCGAAAGTCGGACTTCAGCCGGTTCTTCAACCGCCACGGCCGCCGGCGCGCGCGCATCTTCGGCAGGGGCCGGGGAAGCGCCGGCCCGGGGCGGCGCCGGCGGAACATCCGGTAAAACAGCGGGCAGAGAATGCGCCGTTTCAGACCCGGCTGCGGCATTTTGCCGCTGTTGCGGCCTGTCGGCGGGCGCGAAACCGGTTTTGCCGGCATGCTGCACCAGCACGCCACCCACCAGCAAAATCAGAAACATTCCCACCAGCCAAAGTCGTTTCATCAGCTACCCCAGTGAATTATCATATCCGGCCCTCAGTCCCTTGTCCAGTTTGACCGGCGCGAGACGCCGCCGGCAGGGCGGCTGTCCACAGCTGTCCACAGGGCGCATCCGACCCGCGCGCAAGACTTGTTTCAGCAAATATTTTATGCTATATATCCACTTTGCTTCTGTTGAGACGGAAAAGCACGGGGAGCTTTATCCGCGCCCGCCGGCGCCCGGTCCGAAAGCTTATCCACAGGACGGCGCGCCAGCGCCAGCGACATGAAACGCCATGCTGAAAAATGAACTGCGGCACATACTGAATCAGGACGGCGGACAGGATGCGGAATCCTGGTTTGAAGGCCTGAGCCTGCATCAGGAAAACGATACCTTGCGGGTTGTTTTTCCCCATACATATTTCGCCGCCTGGTTCGCGCGCCACAAACGCGGCGTCTTTGAAGCCGCTCTGCACCGTCATTTTACGAATAAAGCCCCGCTGCGCGTGGTGTACGAGCAAGGCGACGCGCCGCCAGAGCGCGACGCGGAAAGCGGAACAAGGCATGAAACCATCGACGGCGCGCCAGGCGTCTGCAACGGGGAAGACAGCTTTGCCGCGTTCATCAGCAACGCGAAAAACGCCTTTCCATTGGCCGCCGCCAGAGAAGTGGCCGTCAGCGCCTTGGGCGCGGCGTATAATCCCTTTTTGCTCTGCGGCCGCAGCGGCACGGGCAAAACGCATCTGCTGCGGGCCTTGGCAACGACGTTCGCACGCCGCGGGGCGCGCGTCATCTGCCAGAGCGCCGCGCGCTTCTGCGCGGAGAATGCGCCCTGGGCGCGCCGGCCTGAGCTTTTCTGGGAACAGTGTGACGCTCTCGTGCTGGACGACATGCAGGATCTGGCCGGGCAGAACGCCTGGCAGCAAAAAATGACAGCCTGCATGGACGCCTGCCCGCATGTCGGGCAAGCCACGGCCAACGCTCCGGATCATGCCGGGCCGCGCCAGATGATTTTTGCCCATGCCGGCCCGGCGCAAGCTCTGAAAATTCTGGATGAACGCCTGCGTTCCCGTCTGGAAAGCGGCCTGGTGGTGGAACTGCTGGAACCTGATCTGGATGTCCGCCTGCGCTATTTGCAGACGCTCAGCAAGCAACGGCGGCTTAAGCTGGGGCGTGAACAGCTTTTGTATCTGGCCCAGCGTTGCTCCCAGTTTCGCCTTCTTCAGGGTTTGCTGCTGAAAGTGGAGGCCTTTGCCGCCATGCACGGCAGGGATATTACCCCGGCGGATATGGAAAACATCGTGCGCACCGGCGGGGCGGAAAAGACGCCGGGCTGCCGTGAAATACTGAATGAAGTGGCTCGCGGGCTCAATCTGCGGGCTGAGGACATTCTGGGCGCGCGCCGCCGCCCCGAGCTGGTTCTGGCCCGGCAACTCGCCATGTACCTGTGCCGGCAAAAACTGGGCCTGTCTTACCCGGAACTGGGCAGGGCCTTTGGCGGCAGAGACCACAGCACAGTCATCCATGCTATTAAAAAAATTAAGAAACTGCTGATTAGTAACAAAGATGTGCAACGTCTTGTGACACAATTGGAAACAAGGGCTCTCTGAGCATGGCCCGCAAGCCGAAAAAAAGACTTCATGTGCGTGGCGTTCCCGGCATTTTCCCGGAATATTCCATAAAAAAACAAAATATTACGGTATGTTCTGAGAGTTAGGCACAAACAGACAACTATCAATAACAGCAAGGAAAAAATATGAAACTTACTGTAAACAAAGAGCAGATTATCGAAGGCCTGCAAAAAGCCGCGGCCATCATTCCGGCCAAGGCCGGCGCGGCCTATCTGCGTTCCATCTGGCTCAAGGCCGAAGAGGGCAGCCTTGCGGTCATGTCCACGGATGCCAACATTGAATTTACGGGCCGTTACCCGGCGGAGATCAGCCGGCCGGGTCTCATTGGCGTGCAGGGCCGGGCCTTTGTCGATCTGGTGCGCCAGCTGCCCGCGGGCGTGCTCAAGCTCACGCTGGACGAGGCTTCCGGCAATCTTCTGCTGGAGCAGGGGCGGCGGTCATACAAACTGCCGGTCAGCGGTTCCGAATGGTTTCAGAATTTTTCGGAATTTCCGGCTGAAAACGCGGTGGCCTGGTCCGGCGACTTTTTACAGGATGTGCTGGACAAGGTGGGTTTTTGCATCAGCGACGACGACGCCATGGACGCCATTGCCTGCCTGTGCATGAAACCCGGCGAAAACGGTCATATTGACGTCTGCGGCCTCAACGGCCACCAGTTTGCCCTGGTTTCCTTCACCCATGACGATCTGGCCGCGCGCCTGCCCGCCGAGGGCATGCTCATCCAGAAAAAATATCTTCAGGATATAAAAAAATGGCTGGGCGTGGATGAAATTGAACTGAACATTACAGACAAACGTCTTTACCTGCGCAGCCTTGACGGGGCCGAAACCCTCAGCCTGCCCCGCGCGGCCTACGAATACCCGGACTACAACATTTTCATGTCCAAGCTCGCGGGCGAAGGCGTCAGCGCCATGACCATTGACCGCAAAGAGGGCATGGACGCGCTGGGCCGCATTCTGATTTTCAATACCGAAAGCGACCGCTGCACCTATATGGACCTTGCCGAAAACGAGGTCAGGCTGTCCGCCCAGGGCCAGGATGTGGGTTCGGCTTCGGAAAGTCTGGAAGTGACCTACAAGGGCGATATAACGCGCATTGCCTTTCCCACCCGTAATCTGATGGATGTGCTTGGGCATTTCGTTTCCGGCAGAATCGACATGCTGCTCACCGGCGCCGAGGGGCCGTGCGGCATCCGGGGCGCCGACGATCCGGACTACACGGTGATCATCATGCCCATGAAGGTTTCCGAAACCACCTACTACAGCGAAGAGGACGTATAAAACCGCTTACGCTTTGTCCGAAGCCTTTTTCAGACGCCCCGAAAGAGCATACACAACCGAGTTGCAAGAAAGGAAATATTGATGGTTCCTGAAACCTCCGGCAACGGCAACTACACCGCCTCGTCCATTACCATTCTGGAAGGCCTTTCCGCCGTGCGCAAGCGTCCGGCCATGTATATAGGCTCCACAGACGGGCGCGGCCTGCATCATCTGGTTTACGAGGTGGTGGACAACTCCATTGACGAAGCCATGGCCGGGTATTGTTCGCGGATCACGGTTATCCTGCATGCGGATAATTCCGTCACCGTGCGCGACGACGGGCGCGGCATTCCGGTGGACATTCACCCCAAGGAAGGCGTGCCCGCGGTGCAGGTGGTCATGACCAAGCTGCATGCCGGCGGCAAGTTTGACAACACCAGCTACAAGGTCTCCGGCGGTTTGCACGGCGTGGGCGTGTCCTGCGTCAATGCGCTTTCCGAAGAGCTTACCGTCACCGTGAGGCGCGACGGCAAGCGCTATCGGCAGCATTACGCGCGCGGCGTGCCGCAGGATCAGCTTGCGGTCATCGGAGAAGACGTGGAAGGCCACGGCACCACGGTTCGCTTCAAGCCGGACGAGGAAATCTTTGAGGTGCTTGAATTTTCCTATGAAACGCTGAAAAAGCGTTTTGAGGAACTGGCCTATCTGAACAGGGGCCTGACCATTGAATGCATTGACGAGCGTATTGGCGAAACCCATATTTTTCACGCCGAGGGCGGCATCCGCCAGTTTGTGGCTGATCTTAATTCCGGCGAACAGGGCATCCATTCGATTATTTCCGGGGAAGGCGTGGTGGAAAATGTCAGCGTGGATTTTGCGCTGCAATATAACGCCGGATACAAGGAAAACATCCTCACCTTCGCCAACAATATCCGCACCAAGGAAGGCGGCACGCATCTGGTGGGCTTCCGCACGGCGCTGACCAGAGCCATCAACGGCTATATCAAGGGCCAGCAGGATCTGGTCAAGAAGCTGAAAAACATGGCTTTGTCCGGCGATGACGTGCGCGAGGGCCTCACGGCGGTGATCAGCGTCAAGCTGCCCCAGCCGCAATTTGAGGGCCAGACCAAGACCAAACTGGGCAACAGCGAGGTGGCCGGTCTGGTGGCCGGGGTGGTGTATGACCGTCTGAATGTCTATTTTGAAGAAAATCCCAAAGATATCCGGCTGATTATCGACAAGGCCGTGGACGCGGCCAGGGCCAGGGACGCGGCCCGCCGGGCCAAGGAGCTGGTGCGGCGCAAGGGGGCGCTGTCGGACAACGCCCTGCCAGGAAAGCTGGCCGACTGTCAGAGCAAAGACCCCGCCGAATCGGAACTTTTCATCGTGGAGGGCGATTCCGCAGGCGGCTCGGCCAAACAGGGCCGCAACCCCAAAAATCAGGCCATCCTGCCCCTGCGCGGCAAAATTCTGAACACCGAGCGCACGCGCTTTGACCGCATGCTGGCCAACAAGGAAGTCAAGGCCCTGATCACGGCCATGGGCGCCGGCATTCAGGATGATACCGATCTGGAAAAACTGCGCTATCACAAAATCATCATCATGACTGACGCCGATGTGGACGGCGCGCACATCCGCACCCTGCTGCTGACCTTCTTTTTCCGCCAGTATCAGGAAATGGTTGAAAAGGGTTTTGTCTATATCGCCCAGCCGCCGCTGTATCGGGCGCACAATGCGCGTATGGAAAAGTTCATCAAGGATGACGCGGAGCTGAATGACTTTCTGCTTTCACGGGTCAGTGAAGATATCAGCGTCACGGCCCGCAATGGCAAAAGCTTCAGCGGCCCGGCCCTGATCAGCCTCATGCGGCGCATTGAAAAGCTGGAACAGCGCGTGAACGACGCGGAAGGGGCCGGAACCCCGCGCGACCTCTTTTTGGCGCTGACCACCTACCCCGTGCGGGTGGAAGCCGGCATGCTGGAAGACCGGGACAGCGAATTTACCGCCTGGCTTAACGAGCATGGCTATCTGCTGACGCTGGAACGCCAGCGCAGCGAGGAAGACGACGAGGAACGCCTGTTTGCGAATTTTGAAAGCACGGGCTCGCATCACACCCGGCGCGGCATGGAATTTTTTGCCTCGCGTCTTTACCGGCAGACCTGGCAACTTTTTTCCGAACTGCGCGAGGAATGCGGGGGCCTTTCCTTCAGCATTGGCCGCAAGGATGGTGAAACCACGGCTGATACTGTTTTTCAGCTTTTGCAAATGGTGCTGGATGAGGCCCGCAAAGGCATCAATATCCAGCGCTACAAGGGCCTGGGCGAAATGAACCCGGATCAGCTCTGGGTGACCACCATGAATCCTGACAACCGCATTCTGTTGCAGGTTTCCGTCGAAGACGCCATTTCCGCTTCCGAAGCCTTTGAGGAACTGATGGGCGACCGTGTGGAGCCGCGCCGCGATTTCATTGAACGCAACGCCCTGGCCGTGCAGGATTTGGATATTTAGCGCATTCCGCTTTTGAAAGTTGCATTTCACAGGCGGACGGCGCTTGCGGCTGTCGCCCGCAGTGCGGACAGCGGGGCATTTTCAGAATAAAAGTGTTCTGAACGGAAGCGGAAAAACAGATATGGAAACGAAAACCGAAGAAAAATCCTCAACAGGCTGGCTGGCCTGGCTGACGGTCGTGGGCGGCTGGCTGCTTTGCGCGGCCATGTGTCTTGCGCTGACCATCCGGCTGGAAGTCTGGCCCAGGGCGTATGATTTTGTCTTTCCGGCCGTGGTGGCGCTTTTGTTCAGCAATATTCTGGTCTTCATGTTCATGGGCTCGCGCCACAAGGCGCATGCCGGAAAGTTGTTCCGGGCCGTGTGCCGCGTATGTCTGAGCGAAGGCGCGCTGCTTTTGGTTCTTTATGTATGGGGCAGGTTTTTTATAGGAGCCTGAGTTGCCGGTCGCGCGTCGCGCGGCCATGGCTGATATTCTACCCGTGAGGCCAACGTGTCTGAAGTGCAAGACGGACAGCATCCGCAAATCAGCATAGAAAAAGAACTCCGCCAGTCCTATCTGGAGTATTCCCTTTCGGTCATTGTCGGGCGCGCCATTCCGGACGCCCGCGACGGCCTGAAGCCCGTGCACCGGCGGATCATGTTCGCCCAGTACGAACTGTCCAACAATTACAACCGACCGCACAAAAAGTCCGCGCGCATCGTGGGCGACGTCATCGGCAAGTACCACCCGCACGGCGATTCGGCGGTTTATGACGCCCTGGTGCGCATGGCGCAGGAATTTTCCATGCGCGATCCCCTGGTGGACGGCCAGGGCAATTTCGGTTCCATTGACGGCGACTCGGCGGCGGCCATGCGCTACACCGAAGTGCGCATGTCCCGGCTGGCCCAGGAGTTTCTGGCCGATCTGGACAAAAATACCGTGGACTTCCGCCCCAACTACGACAATACCCTGCAGGAACCTTCGGTAATGCCCACCAAGGTGCCCAACCTGCTGCTCAATGGTTCGTCGGGCATTGCCGTGGGCATGGCCACCAATATTCCGCCGCATAATCTGGGCGAACTTTGCGACGCGCTCCAACTGCTGCTGGACAATCCCCAGTGCAGTGTGGACGACCTCATGGAATGCGTGAAAGGGCCGGATTTTCCCACCGCCGGTTTTGTCTACGCGGGCAAGGGGCTGCGCGACGCCTACCACACGGGCCGGGGCACGGTGAAAGTGCGCGGCCGGGTGGAAATCGAAGAGCGCAAGAAGGGTCTTCAGGCCATAGTCATCAAGGAAATTCCCTATGGCCTGAACAAGTCCGCCCTGGTGGAAAAAATCGCGGCCCTGGTCAATGATCGCAAAATCGACGGCATTGCGGATTTGCGCGACGAGTCGGACCGCAAGGGCATTCGTGTGGTCATTGACCTCAAGCGCGGCGTCATTCCGGATATTGTAGTCAATGCCCTGTACAAATTCACGCCCCTGGAAAGCAGCTTCGGCATCAATATGCTGGCCGTGGTGGACAACAGGCCCGTGCTGCTCAACCTGAAGAGCGCCCTGTCCTGCTTTGTGGATCACCGGCGCGAGGTGGTCATCCGCCGCACGCGCTACGATCTTGAAAAGGCCGAAGCCAGGGCCCATATTCTGGAAGGTCTGCGCATTGCCATTGACCATATTGACGAGGTGGTGGCCTTGATCCGCGCCTCGGCCAATCCCGACGAAGCCCGTCAGGGATTGATGGCGACTTTCGCGCTCTCAGAAGTTCAGGCGCGGGCCATTCTGGATATGCGCCTGCAACGCCTTACCGGACTGCAACGCGAGGAATTGCTTGCCGAGTACAAGGAGCTTCTGCAAAAAATCGAATTTTACAAATCCGTGCTGGACAATGCGGAAGTGCTGCGCAACGAGATGAAGCGCGAGGTTCGCGAAATCCGTGAAAACTTTGCCACGCCCAGGCGCACTGAGATTCTCGCCGAAGCCCTGACCGGCATCGATATTGAAGACCTCATCCCGGATGAAGAGGTGGTCATCACCCTTTCCCGCCGCGGTTACATGAAGCGCACCAATCTGGAAAACTATCAGCAGCAGAAGCGCGGCGGCAAGGGCATCGCGGCCCTGCACACCTCGGATGACGATTATGTGCAGGAATTTCTGACCACCACCAACCATCAATATCTCTGCCTGTTCACCAACAAGGGGCGCATGCATCAGCTCAAGGCGCATCAGGCGCCTGAGGGCAGCCGCACGGCCAAGGGCGTGCACATCAACAATCTGTTGCCCCTGGAAGAGGGCGAGTGGGTCACCACCGTGCTGGCCCTGCGCGAATTTGCCGAGGACAAGTATTTTCTCTTTGTCACCCGGCGCGGCATGGTCAAGCGTTCTTCGGCTTCGCTGTATGCCCGCTGCCGCAAGACCGGGCTCATGGCAGTGGGCCTGCGCGAAGACGACGAACTGGTGATGGTGCGGCCCATCCGCGAAGACAATCATATCGTGCTGGCCACGGCGGAGGGCTTTGCCATTCGCTTTTCCTGCGGGGACATCCGGCCCATGGGCCGGGTGGCCACGGGCGTCAAGGGCATCGCCCTGCGCCGTCAGGACAGTGTGGTGGCCGGAGTTATTCTCAAGGATGTGGATCAGACCACGGAAATAATGTCCATCTCGGCCAACGGCTACGGCAAGCGCACCAGGGTGGACCTTTACCGTCTGCAATCGCGCGGCGGCAAGGGCATCATCAATTTCAAGGTTACGGGCAAGACAGGCCCGGTGGTGGGCGCCATGCCAGTGCGGGATAATGACGGCCTCATTCTGCTGACCTCGGCCAACAAGATTGTGCGCATTGGCGTGGATGAAGTGCGCAGCAAGGGCCGGGCCACAATGGGCGTGATGCTGGTGCGTCTGGATGAAGGCGGGCGCGTGGTGGGCTTTGACCGTGTGGACGAGGGCGGCCAGACCGGGCGTGACCCCGGCGCGGGGCCGGATGCGGAGGAAGAGCCTTTCACGGGCGCTTCCGGCGCTGATTCCGCCGATTCCGCGGGCGAAAACGATCCGGGCGGCGATGCCTAGCGTTTTGTTTCGCTTTCTTGCGGCGCTGCTGCTTTGTCTGGCAGCCGGCTGCGAGCAAAACGCGCTGCTGGCGGACGACCTCGGCGCGGCGCGCACGGCGGTGGCCGAACACAACTGGCCCCTGGCCGAACGCCTGCTGGAGCGCTATCTGCGTGAAGAACAAAGCCCGGACAAGCGCTGGGAAGCCTGGCAGCAGCTGCTGACCGTGGTCAATTCCGCCAATTCGGAAGCGCGCGCCACTCTGGAGTACCTGGAAGTCATGCTGGCGGAATATGCGGATGACGATGCCCGCGCCAGACTGGTGCTGGAACGGATGGGCCGCCTTAATGAAAGCCTGCGGCGTTACGACCGGGCGGCGGACGCCTGGAGCGCCTATACAGGCCTGACCGGGCTGACGCCGCAGGAAATCGTGGAGGGTTACCGCCATCTTGCGTCCGCGCAGTTCAGCCAGCGGCGTTTCGAGGCCGGCGAGGAGACTTTGCAGCAATGTCTTTCCCTGCCTCTGCCGGACCATGACAAGATCATGTGCATGTATGACCTCGCGGATCAGAATATGGCCCGCGAACGCTGGCAGGAAGTGGCGGACCTTTGCCAGCAGATTCTGGACAGCGGGCCGGACGGGAACCTGCGGGGTCTGAGCGGCTATCTGCTGGGCGATGCCCTGGAGCAGCTGGGCCGGGGCGCGGAAGCCCTGAAACAATTTGAGCTGGCGCACGACGAATATCCCAATCCGTCGGTTATGGATAATCGCATTGCGCATTTGCGCAATAAACTGAAGAAACAGGCGAAATAAGCATATGATTCGGCACGAATGTGGTCTTTTTGGCATTTACGAGCATGAGGACGCGGCCCGTCTGGCGTATTTCGGCCTTTATGCCCAGCAGCACCGGGGCCAGGAAAGCGCGGGCATCGTCACCAGAGACACGGACGGCGTGCATGAATACAAGGGCATGGGGCTGGTGCCCGACATCTTTACGGAAAGCAGCCTGCGTTCTCTCACCGGCCGCACCGCCGTGGGGCATGTGCGCTATTCCACCACGGGCCGCTCATCCAGTTGCAACGCCCAGCCTTTTCTGGCCCATTACAAAGGGCGGGATATCGCCCTGGCGCACAACGGCAATCTGGTCAATGCCGGAGAATTGCGCGAAAAGCTGGAAAACGAGGGGGCCATCTTTTTCACAAGCAATGACACGGAAATTTTCGTGCACCTGCTGGTGCGGTCCCTGCGGCGTCACAATCTTTCAGACGCCGTGCGCGAGGCATGCTCCCAGGTGCGCGGCGCGTACTGCCTGCTGGTGCTGGCCGGTTCAACCCTGGTGGCCGTGCGCGATCCCTTCGGCTTTCATCCCCTGGCGCTGGGCCGCCTGGACGGCAGGCCGGTCTTTGCCTCCGAAACCTGCGCTTTTGACCTGCTGGAAGCCGAGTATGAACGTTCGGTGGAGCCGGGTGAAATGATTATTGTGGACGCCCGGGGCGAACGCAGTGAGCGCCTGAGCGGCCCGCTGCCCGAAAAACCGCGCCAGTGCATCTTTGAACTGATTTATTTTGCCCGGCCTGATTCCTTTGTTTTCAACGAACAGGTGTATCTCTGCCGCAAGCAGATGGGCTGGCAGCTGGCGCATGAATCCACGCCGGATGTGGATTTTGTGCTGCCTTTTCCTGATTCCGGGGTATATTCGGCCGTGGGCTTCGCCCAGTGCGCGGAACTGCCCTATGAGCACGCCATGATACGCAACCACTATGTGGGGCGCACCTTCATCCAGCCCACCCAGAGCATGCGCAACTTTGGCGTGCGGGTAAAAATCAATCCGGTGCGGGCCATGATAGAAGGCAAGAAAATATGTATTGTCGATGACTCCATCGTACGCGGCACCACCATGATCACCCGCGTGAAAAAGCTGCGCGAACTGGGAGCCAGGGAGGTGCATATCCGCATTTCCTGTCCGCCGGTCAAGTATCCCTGCCATTACGGCATCGACTTTTCCTCGCGCGGCGAGCTCATCGCGGCTCAGTGCAGCCTGCCCGAAATCGTCAGCCGCCTGGATGTGGATTCTCTGCATTATCTGAGCATTGACGGCCTGTTGCGCTCGGTTATGCATTCGGACAGCTATTGTCTGGCCTGCTTCACCGGCGAATATCCCGTACCCTGTGACGAGTGCGGGAAGTTTCGGCTGGAGGGGGCCTGCGGCGTTCGGTAGGGCCCTTATGGGGGGCTGACGCACCTGATTTTATCTGAGCGCGGCGGCCCTTGCTCCGCCGCGGCAAAGCGCAGGCGGTCGCCCGGGGCCTTTGCGCCGCCCGGCTTGACGCCGCGTCGCTGACAAGATAGAGGGCCGCTACGCGTTCAAGAGTCGAGAAATCAGCAGAGGAACAGTATGAGCATTGCACGCATCAAGGGCTTTGCGGACATGCTTCCGCCCTGGAGCGACAATTTCACCCGCATGGAAGGCTGCGCGCGGGATATTTTCAGTCGTTACGGTTTTGTGGAATTGCGCACGCCGCTCCTGGAATTTACCGAGCTCTTTCAGCGCTCCATCGGCGAGGAAACCGATGTGGTGCAGAAAGAAATGTATACCTTCCCGGATCGCAAGGGCCGCTCCCTGACCTTGCGCCCCGAAGCCACGGCCGGGGTCATGCGCGCCTATATCGAGGCGGGTCTGGCCAGGCGCGAGGCGGTCAGCCGTCTGTTCACCACCGGCCCCATGTTCCGCTATGAACGGCCCCAGAAAGGCCGCATGCGCCAGTTCCACCAGATCAACTGCGAATGTCTGGGCTCGCAGAGCCCTCTGGCCGATGCGGAACTGATCATCATGCTGATGCGCTTTTTGCGCGCCCTGGGCCTTGGAGAACTGACGCTCAAGCTTAACTCCCTGGGCTGCGCGCAATGCCGCCCGCGCTTCAGGGAAGCATTGCTGGACTATCTGCGGGGGGTGGATCGCCATGCTCTCTGCCCGGACTGCGCCCGCCGTGCGGAGAGCAATCCGCTGCGCGTGCTGGACTGCAAGCAGCCCGGCTGCCGCGCCCTGACCGACAGCGCGCCCCGGCTGGCGGATTACAACTGTCCGGAATGCAAGGCCCATTTTGAAACCGTGCTGACCATGCTGCGCGCCGAGGAACTGCCGCTGGAGCTGGATCACCGTCTGGTGCGCGGGCTGGACTATTATTGCCGGACCACCTTTGAGGTGGTAAGCGGAAGCATCGGCGCGCAATCCGCCGTGGCCGGCGGCGGCCGGTATGACGGTCTGATACGGAGCCTGGGGGGGCCGGACGTGCCCGGCGTGGGCTTTGCCTGCGGCATGGAGCGTCTGGCTCTGCTTCTGGGCGATGGCGGGACGCGACGGCCTGATTTTTATCTGCTGGGCATGGAAGAGGCCGGCCGCATGCAGGCCTTTGGCCTGGCCCAGAAGCTTCGCGCCGCCGGCCTGCGCGGAGAAATGAATTTCAGCGGGGGGGGCTTCAAAAGCCTGATGCGCCAGGCGGGCAAATCCGGCGCGCGCTGCTGTCTGATTATCGGGCCGGACGAGGCGGCCAGGGGCGAGGTGAGCATCAAACATCTGGACAGCGGCGAGCAGCGCAGCCTGCCGCAGGCCGACGCAATCCTTTATCTGCAAACGGGAACAGCCAATGACTGAGCAAACGCAGGACATACAGCAGGAACATCAGAAATTTGTTGAAGAGCTGGGCGACTGGCGGCGCAGTCACTCCTGCGGGCAGCTGACTCTGGCCGATGATGAGGCCGATGTCTGCCTGATGGGCTGGGTGCAGTACCGACGCGACCACGGCGGTCTGATATTTGTTGACCTGCGCGACCGCGACGGCTTGACCCAGGTGGTTTTCAGCCCTGATATCGCCCCGGCGGCTCATGAAAACGCGCATATTCTGCGTTCTGAATATGTGCTGGCTGTCAGGGGCAAGGTGCGCCCCCGGCCTGAAGGCATGGTCAACAGCGCCATGATTACCGGCGAAATTGAGGTGGTAGTCCATGAATGGAAGCTGCTCAACACCTCAAAAACGCCGCCCTTCCCCATTGAAGACCGTTGCGAAGCGGGTGAAAACCTTCGCCTGGCCTGGCGCTATCTGGATCTGCGCCGGCCGCGCATGCAGGAAAATCTGCGCCTGCGCCACAAAGTCGCCCAGACCATCCGCCGTTATCTGGACGAGGGCGGTTTTGTGGAAGTGGAAACGCCGGTGCTGACCAAATCCACCCCCGAGGGCGCCCGCGATTTTCTGGTGCCCAGCCGCCTGAACCCCGGCGAATTTTATGCCCTGCCGCAGTCGCCGCAGCTTTTCAAGCAATTGCTGATGGTTTCCGGTCTTGAC
Source organism: Desulfovibrio sp. SGI.169 (assembly GCF_050313595.1). NCBI lineage: Bacteria > Pseudomonadati > Thermodesulfobacteriota > Desulfovibrionia > Desulfovibrionales > Desulfovibrionaceae > Desulfovibrio > Desulfovibrio sp. SGI.169. Next base: position 117,071 of record NZ_JBNPLS010000004.1, read on the forward strand.
CGCTATTTTCAGATTGTACGCTGCTTTCGCGATGAGGATTTGCGCGCCGACCGCCAGCCTGAGTTCACTCAGGTGGATATTGAAATGAGTTTTGTGGATGAGCAAAAGGTCATGTCCATGGCCGAGGGCCTCATGGCCCGCGTCTTCAGGGATGTCATGGGCAGGGAACTCAGCCTGCCCTTCCCGCGCATGCGCTGGGATGAAGCGATGGAGCGTTATGGCGTGGACAAGCCTGACACGCGCTTTGGTATGGAGCTCAAGGATATTACGGAAATTGTGCGCGGTTCCGGTTTCAAGCTTTTTGCGCAGGCCAGGCTGGTCAAGGCCATGAAGGCGCCGGGCGGCGAATCCATGACCCGTAAGGAAATCGACGCCTTTACCGAATTTGTGAAGATTTACGGGGCGCAGGGCCTGGCCTGGATCAAAATCAAGGCCGGGGAATGGCAGTCGCCCATTGCCAAGTTTTTGTCCGATACGGAACGCAAAGGCATTGCGGAAGCCCTTGACCTTCAGGTGGGCGATATTGTGTTTTTTCAGGCGGGCGAGCCGGAGATGGTCAATGCGGCCCTGGGCAACCTGCGCGTGCATCTGGCCGGGCAACTCGGGCTTATTCCGCAAAACAGCTTCAATTTTCTCTGGGTCACGGATTTTCCGCTCTACGAGTATGACCAGGAGGAAAAACGCTATGTGGCCTGCCACCACCCCTTTACCTCACCCGCGCCCGGCCATCTGGAACTGATGCGCGACGATCCGGCCCGCGCCCGCGCCCGCGCCTATGACATGGTGCTCAACGGCAATGAAGTGGGCGGCGGTTCCATTCGCATTCATTCGGGCGATGTGCAGCGCCGCATGTTTGAGGCGCTGGGCTTTGCCCCTGAACAGGCGCAAAGCCAGTTCGGCTTTCTGATTCAGGCTCTGGAGCAGGGCGCGCCGCCGCACGGCGGTCTGGCTTTCGGCCTGGATCGCCTGGTTATGCTGCTGGCCGGGGCCTCCAGCATTCGCGATGTCATTGCCTTCCCCAAAACCCAGAAGGCCACCTGCCTGCTGACCGATGCTCCGGCCCCGGTGGCGGCCAGGCAACTGCGCGAACTGGGCCTGCGCCTGCGCGAGCGGCCCGCCGGCGATGGCGGGGCCAAACAGGGCGGCGCGGCTCAGGTTTAAGGAGAATTTCAGGCATGCTTCTTGATATTGTGACCTATCCTGATCCGCGCCTGAAGCGTACGTGCGAGCCCGTGGCGGAGGTGACGGACGAGATTCGCCGTCTGGCCGCCGACATGCTGGAAACCATGTATAACGCGCCCGGTGTTGGCCTGGCCGCGCCGCAGGTGGGGCGCAATATCCGCATGCTGGTCATGGACCCGGCCGGCAAGGACGAGAAAAGGCAACCCCGCGTGCTGATCAACCCCGTGCTGGAGCTTTCCGGCGAGGACGTGCTCAGTGAGCTGGAGGGCTGTCTGTCCGTGCCTCTGAACTACCGGGCGGACGTGACCCGCAAAAGCCGTGTCCTGCTCAGGGCCACAGATATTGAGGGCAACAGCGTTGAGGAAGAGCTGGAGGGTTTTCCGGCCATTGTGATTCAGCATGAAGCCGACCATCTGGACGGCGTGCTGTTCATTGACAGGATCAGCCGCCTGCGGCGCACGCTGTATGACAGCAAGGTAAAAAAATGGCTCAAGCGCAAAAATGCCGCCTAGTTTTCATGGGCACGCCGGATTTCGCGGCGGTGATCCTCAGGGCGCTTGCGCAATGGCCGCGCGGTGAAATTGTTGCGGTGTACACGCAGCCGGACCGCCCCGCTGGGCGCGGGCACAAGCTGACGCCTTCCCCGGTCAAGCGGCTGGCGCGTGAATCGGGCCTGCCGGTCTTGCAGCCGCAAAGCCTGAAAAGTGCCGAGGCCCAGGCTGAATTGGCCGCCTTGCGGGCGGATGTGCTGGTTGTCGCCGCGTATGGCCTTATTTTGCCGGACGCTGTGCTGTCAGCGCCGCGCTTGGCCCCGGTCAATGTGCATGCCTCGCTTTTGCCGCGCTATCGCGGCGCGGCGCCCATTCAGCGCTGCATCATGGAAAACTGGCAGCCTGACGCGCAAAGCGGCGTCGCCATTATGCGCATGGTCAGCCGGCTGGACGCCGGGCCGGTCTATGCTGACGCGGCTTTGCCCATTGGGGAGCATACGGCGGGCAGCCTGCACGATGCCCTGGCCTGTCTGGGCGCTGACCTGCTGCCGCGCGTGCTGGACGATCTGCTGGACGGTCGGGCTGTGGCGCGGCCGCAGGATGAAGGGCGCGCAAGCTACGCGCCCAAGATCACCAGGGAAGATGGCTGCATTGATTGGGAGCGTCCGGCTGCCGAGGTGCATGCCCGCATTCGCGGCGTGACGCCCTGGCCCGGCGCGCGCGCGGTCTTTGCCCTGACAGGCGAGGCGCAGGCGCTACCTCTTCTGCTTGCTCCCGGAGAACTGGGGGAGCGCGTTGAATGCGCGAAGCCCGGCGATGTGCGGCACGACGCCGGCGGTCTGAGCGTGGCTTGCGCCGACCGCTGGTACAGGCTTTCTTTTGTGCGACCGCAAGGCCGCAGGGATATGCCTGTGCGGGATTTCATTAACGGGCGCTTGCGCGGCCTGGCTGAGGGCATTTGCGGACGCGTTGCGCCGCTATGCTGATCCGGCTTCCGCGCGGGGCTGTGACAGCGGGCGATATAAGACTTTTTTCCATTTTCCGGGTCGTGCTTCGGCTGGCGCGCCTGAAACCGTCAGAAGCCCTTTTTTGCGCAGTTTCAGAGCTGAAAGCGTCAGGGCTTTTTTTACCGAGGCGGCATGTTCCTGCGCAAATCTCCCTACTCTTTGCCGCCAGAGCAATACGGCGGCGGTCGCAAGCGGATATTCATCGGTCTGATGCTGGCTTCTTGCGCTCTGCTGTGCCTGGGGCTCTGCTTTTTTCTCATTCTGCCCTGGTCTGATTTGAGGGGCGGACTGCGCTGGCTGCCGCCGCTCAGCATGGCAATGGGCGGATTGGGCATTGCGGTTCTGGCCTGGCTTTGCCTCAGCCTGGTCTTTCACATCTATACGGGCATATTGCTGCCTGGCATGGGCGGCGTGCGGCATGTGATCATCCGTCTGTTCTTTCCGCTGATGGAGTTGCTGGCCAAGGCCGTGGGCATTGATCGCGACAAGGTGCGGCGCTCTTTCATCAAGGTGAATAACGAGCTTGTGCTGGCGGCGCGCCGGCCTGTGGCGCCGCGCGACGTGCTGCTGCTCTTGCCGCATTGCGTGCAGAACAGCGGCTGCCCTCGCCGCCTGCGGCATGGGGCGGATTCTTGCGCGCGTTGCGGAAAATGTCAGGTGGGCGAGCTTCTGAATCTGCGCGACCGTTACGGCATCCAGTTCGCCATTGCCACGGGCGGCACCATTGCCCATCGCATTGTGATTCAGACCCGTCCGCGCTGCATTTTGGCCGTGGCCTGTGAGCGTGATCTGACTTCCGGCATTCAGGACAGTTATCCCCTGCCGGTTTTCGGTGTGCTTAACCAGCGCCCTTGCGGGCCTTGTCTGGATACTATTGCTCCCCTGCCGGCTCTGGAAGAGGGCATTCGCCTTTTCCTCGGCCTTGCGGAACCGGCTGCGAAAGCGGAACGCGGGGGACGGGCGTGAGCGGAGGCAGGCCCGTTTTGACAGAACGGAGTGGGGCCCACTTCCCGCGGCTTCTGAAAAAACTGCCGCGCGACGGCCGCACGGCCGCTCTGCACGCCCTTTTGCTGACAGACGCGGGTTTGAGCGCGCAGGAGGCCTTGACCGCCGCGCTGGATGGCGGGCGTGCGGACGGGCCGGTGAGGGAGGCGGAACTGACCCCGCGGGAGCGTCATCTTTGTTCCGAACTGGTCTACGGCGTTTTACGCGCTGAAATCCGCATCGGCTGTCTTTTGGGTCGGGTGCTGCCCCGGCCGGAGCGGCTGCCGATCCTCCTTCTGCATATTCTTGAACTGGGGGCATATGCCCTGCTGTTTCAGGAGCGGGTGCCCGATCATGCGGCCGTGCACGGCGCGGTGGAGCAGGCGCAACGCCTGTTTGGCCGTTCTCTGGCGCGGGTGGCCAACGGCGCGTTGCGCTCCATCCAGCGTTTCGGCTCCGCTGTGGACAGCCCCGAATTTTATGCCGAAGCGGGGCAAAAGCCTTGCGACGCATGGGAGGGGCTTTGCCGCTATTACAGTCTGCCCCGGTGGTTTGTGGACATCTGGCTTGCGGCTTATGGCGAGGAGAATACGCGCCTGCTGATGCGGCGCTCTTCCGCCCGGCCCTGGATCGCCTTGCGGGTCAATGCCCGTCATCCGCTTGCCGCTGACTTGCGCGCCGCCCTGTGCGCCCTTGCGCAAAATGAACGCGCTCAGCCTGTCGGTTCGTGGGGTATCGCCTTCGCGCCCGGGGCGCTGCCCGCCGAAGCGCTGGGCGTCAGCGTGGATCACTGGCGGCGGAGCGGGGCGCTTTCCTTTCAGTCCGCGGGATCGCAACTGGTGCTCGAAGAGCTGGGTCTGAGCCGCTGGCAGGGGCGAATCTGGGACGCTTGCGCCGGTTTTGGCGGCAAGAGCGCGGCCCTGCTGGAACAGGGCGCGGATGTGGCCCTGAGCACAGACCGCGCCTGGCCGCGCTTGCGCCATCTTCCTGATATGTGCCGGAGTCTTGGGCTGCCGGTTCCGGCGGTCTGTCTGGCGGATGCGTGCGCACCGCCCCTGCGCGGCTGGAGCGGCCATATTCTTCTGGATGCGCCTTGCAGCGGCCTGGGCGTGCTCTCCAGACGGCCTGACATCCGCAGAGCGTCCAGACGGGCTCCGGCTGATGCGGAGCAGCTTGCGGACTTGCAGAGTCGCCTGCTGAACAGGCTTGGCGGCCTGTTGCGGCCGGGACGCGAGCTGGCCTATATCACCTGCACCCTGAACCCCGCGGAAAATGAACAGGCCGTGGCCCGCCTTTTGCGCTCGCGGCCAGAACTGGCCTTGTTGCGCCAGTGGCAGACCCCCCACGCCCATCCCTGGCTGGAAGGCATGTACGGGGCCTTGTTGCGCCGGATGTAGAGTCAGACCCTCTTACTGCGCTGTTTGTCAGGGGCTGCTTGTGTTGCCCCGCCCTTCGCCGCGCTTCGGGGGCGAGCGAAAAATCTGCCTTTGAAAATATCTGCCGGCCAGAATCCCATGTTCTGACCCGCAGGTTTCGCGCCTCCATTCGACCCCGCAGGGCATTCCATGAGCGAAATGCTCTAACGCGCTGTCGTGAAACGCGTTGTTCATCCACCGGCCTTTTATGGGCTCGCCCCTGAAGCTTGCGCCGCTCAGGCTTGGGGCAGGCTCACGCCCAAACGCGTCAGCAGCGTTCGCAATTCCTCGGCGCTGGCGTAGCTCAGGGTAATTTTTCCCTTTTGCTCATTGCCGCTGACCAGCGCCTTGCAGGTCAGAGTCTGGCTGAGATTTTCCTGCAAACTGAGTATCCGCGGGCTTTTTTTACGCCCCGCGCGGGCACGCGGCGTGTTTTCGGCGCGGGCTTCGTCCGCCGGGGCATTTTTAGCCTGCCAGGGCAGGAGGCGGCTTTCGCGCCAGAAGCTTGCGGCTTCTTCGGCCTCGCGCACGGTCAGCGCGTGGCTGATAATGCGCTGGCGCAGGCTCTCGGCGGCGGCGGCGTCGGCCACGCCCAGCAGGCAGCGCGCATGGCCGGGGCTGATGTTGCCGGCGCGCAGGTCGTCGCGCGCGGCCTGGCTCAGTTGCAGCAGGCGCAGGGCATTGGCGATGGCCGGACGGCTTTTGCCCAGGCGCGCGGCCAGTTCCTCCTGGGTCAGCTCCAGCGTGTCGCGCAGAGCTTGCAGGGCCAACGCCTCTTCGATGGGGTTGAGGTCTTCGCGTTGCAGATTTTCGATCAGGGCGGCGGCCATAACCTCCTTGTCGCTCAACTGGCGCACAAAAACCGGCACCTGAGCCAGGCCGGCCAGGCGCGCGGCGCGCCAGCGGCGCTCGCCCGCCACAATCTGGTAGGTGCTGCCGTCGCTCTGGGGGCGTACCAGCAGCGGCTGAATAATGCCCTGGGCTTTGATGGAGTCGGCCAGTTCCCGCAGCCTTTCAGGGTCAAAATGCCTGCGTGGCTGGTCTGGGTTGGGCCGCAATGCCGTAAGCGGCAGCAGGCTGATGTCGCCATTGATTTCGCGTTGCGGTTCAGACCCGCCGAAGAGCGCATCCAGGCCCCGTCCCAGCCCCTTGTTTGCGTTGTTCATGTCTTCTCCTTGTGTGTGGCCCGCGCCTTGACAACTGCCCCTGTCGCGCGGCACGCTGCTCCAGGCTGAGTTTCAGCGGCGCTCTTGTTTGGAAGCGCTGTTCAGGGCATGTACGCCTTGAAGGTGTTCATTGGCCTGTAACAACACGAGCGGCGCGCGAGCGCAATTTGTTTGCGCCTTGCGCTCCGGGCGGCTTGTTTGCCTGCGCAGATTGAAACTTCGCGGGCAAAATGTCGCGTGACGCATTGCATGCGCTTTGGTGATCTCCATTCCTCGCAAGAGGCGCGGTCGGTACGGCGCGAAAAGCGCCGGGCGCATGTCTTGGCGAAAGTTGACGCAGTATTGCCGATTGTGCTTGCCGCGCCCTTTTCGCGCGGCATTCGCCCGCGCGTTCGCGCTTGTCTGAAGCGCCGGCAAGCGAAAAACGCGTTTTCCGCGTGACAAAGGCAGCGCGCGGATAGCGGATAAGGCGCGGACTGTTTCAACCGCGGAATGCCCCGGCATTCCCAAAACTGAGCCGCCCACCGCGAGCGCCACCTTGCTTTCATCATGGTTTTCAACTGAAGGAAAGTTTATGTCAGATTCGTCGCAACTGTTGTATCTTACCGATGCCCGCAACCATGTTCTGGCTGTGCAGATACCCTGGGATATCTGGCGAAAAATCGAGCCTCTGGCCCGCCCGGCGCTGGATGCCCTCATGGAGGGGGTTTCTGAAGAGCCGGCTGAACCACTTGCGGCGTTTGAAGAGTTTCTGCGCTACTGGGATTTTCGTTATTTCTACAGTCCGGCTGTGCATTGCCCGCATTGCGGAGCGGCCACGCAAGACTGGCGTGAGGACCCCGCGCATCCTTTCCGCCTGTCTAACGCCAATCTGGGCGGCTTGCTGGTTTTTCATTGTCGCGCCTGCGGCGCCACAATCCGGCAAAAGCATTTTCATGACCATGTGACGGTGGAACATACCGCGCCCAGGCCCTGAGCGCCGGGCATCAGCGCAGCACGGCGCCCTTTTTGGAAGGCCGCCGCAGCACCACCTCCTTGGCGAGGCCCAGATATGCTTCCGCGCCCTTGGATTTTATGTCGTAATGGATGATGGATTTTCCGTGGCTGGGCGCTTCCGAAAGGCGCACATTGCGGGGTATGACCGTTTCAAACAGGTGATCCGGGAAGCAGCGGCGCACTTCATTTTTTACTTCGCGTGTAAGTCTGTTGCGGATGTCGTACATGGTGAGCACCACGCCAAGCAGCGCGAGATCGGGATTAAGCCGTTTTTTTATCTGTTCATAGGTCTGGAGCAGTTTGACGATGCCTTCCAGAGCAAAAAATTCGCACTGCAGGGGAATGAGCAGTTCCGTGGCCGCGCAAAGAGCGTTGAGCGTCAGCAGACCCAGAGAGGGGGGGCAGTCCAGAATAATGTATTCATAATCGTTGCTGACCCGTTTGAGGCATTCCGCCAGATAAAACTCGCGCGCCATCTTGTCCACAAGCTCAAGCTCCACGGCGACAAGGCTGGTGCTGGCCGGCAGAATATCCAGAAAAGGAGTGCGACTTTTGGCAATGCTTTGCTGTACATTGTCTGGAGAGTAAAAGGTGCTGTACAGATCGCCGTTCAGTGCTTCCTGATTCAGGCCAAGGCCGCTGGTGCTGTTGGCCTGCGGGTCGCAATCAACCAGCAGCACTTTTTTTTCCATGACGGCCAGCGCCGCGGAAAGATTGATGGCCGTGGTTGTCTTGCCGACGCCGCCTTTTTGGTTGGCAATGGAAATAATGCGCGCCATGAGTGACCTCCGCTTCCTTCTGCGTAGCTGAACGGCTGATGTGTGCGCTGTGAAAATGAGCGGCGTTTTTGAGTGTTTCACATGAAACAATTTGCGTGAAAGCGCCGTGCCGTCATGTAGTGTTGGTTGTAAAAGAGGCGGGCAGAAGCGTCAAGATGCAAGCGCTCTTTCCCAATACGGCTTCGCCGTGAAAGGCTCAGGCAAGCCGCTGGCGCGGCAACGGTCAGCGAATTTTCAAAGTTGCCGCGGCGACAGTCGCCCCGCCTTGCTGCGGCGGGCGGTGGAAAGATTTTTCGTATCAGCAGAAAAAATAACGCAATATTTTCAGAGTCAGGCCCTACTAGCGTTGTTGGTTAGGGGGGGCCACGATTCTCCGTCAAAAACGCCTTTTCCACGCTGTCCGCGTTACTGCGCTATTTTTGCCGGTCATGCGCATGAGCACACTCCCTCCCAAAACCGTCCCTTTCCTTGCCAGCGTGAAAATTCTTACTTTCGGGAATTTTTGTGGCGACAGTCGCCCGCCCTTCGCTGCGTTTCGGACGACAGGCGGAAAAATAGCCTTTCTTACCGACAAACAAAAACACATGACATCTTTTTTATAAGGTCTGAGCCTAATGGGGCTTAACCCGGAACTTGTTCATTGCTGACAATGGCCTGTCGGCAGCGCGGGCTGACAGCCGCCACGCAGTCGTCGCGCGGTTGCATGGCCGACAGGTTGCGCGCGGGCGCGCATTGGCAAACTCGCATTTTCAAGAAAAAGATGCCAGCATGCCGTCCGAAGATGGCCGAGGCGTCTTGTCGGATGACTGAAATCTGGATAAAAATGCAAAGCGTCGTATGCAATGCAGCACTTGATCGGGAGAGACTATGTGTGGGACACGCATCCTGCTTGTGGATGATGAGGAAGACGTCACCCGGATATTGGCAAAACGCCTGGAGCGTCGGGGATATTCCTGCGGCAGGGCCGCCAATGGCCAGGAAGCCGTGGAGGCAATGGAGAGAGAGTTTTTTCCCATTGTGGTGATGGACGTCAAAATGCCGGTGCTGGACGGCATGAGCGCTTTGCTGCGGATTGCCGAGCGCTGGCCGAAGACGCAGACCATACTGCTCTCTGGTCATGCCGATATGCAACTGGCGGTTCAGGCCATGACGCAGGGGGCGTTCGGTTATCTGATGAAGCCAGTGGATTTTGAGGAACTGCTCTTCAAGATTGAAGATGCCGCCATGCAAAGCAGTCTGGAATACGGCAATGAAAGCACAGACCGCTGAAAAAGCGGCCCATGAACTTTTGCAACAGTCATGAGGAACATATGAATACTTTCGCTAAAAGGCTTTTTGTGCTGAGCGCGCTGGCGCTGTTGGGAGGGCTTTGCCTGCCGGGCGGCGCGCCCCGCGCGGCGGCCCAGGTTACGGAAGAGGCCCTGCCGAGGCTGCTGGAAAAAGCCCTGCGTGAACATCCCGATATTGTGCTGGACGTATTGCGCCGCAATAGCGAGGCCGTGCTTGACATCGCCCAGCAGGGGTCCAATATGCGTCGTAAACGCAATTTGGAAGCGCAGTGGCGTGAAGATATGAAAACGCCCAAAAACGTGCGTCTGGAGGGCCGCCCGATCCTGGGCCCGGCCAAGGCCAGGGTGCGCATTGTGGCCTTTTCTGATTTTACCTGTCACTTCTGCCAGCAGGCCTCCAGAACCGTGGATGCGCTTTTGAAGGAATACGGCAAGGACATCAGCCTGGTATTCAAGCATCTGCCCCTTGACGACAAGGGGCAGGGCGGGCAGGCGGCGGCCTACTTTGCGGCTGTTTCGCAGCAGAGTGAGGAAAAGGCCTGGAAGTTTTACAAAATCCTGTTTGCCGACCGGGACCGGCTGGTGAGCGAAGGCGAGGAATTTCTGAAAAAGACCGCGCGCGATCTGGATGTGGATATGAAGCGTCTGGCGCGTGACGTGCGCGGCAAGAAGGTCAGCGATATTCTGGCGGAGGATCAGCAGGACGCGCAAAAACTGGGCGTGGAAGGCACGCCGTACTTTCTGGTCAACAATTTGGTGGTGCGCGGCGCGTTGCCTCTGGATTTGTTCAGGAGCGCGGTGGACATGTCTCTCAAGCAGGGCGACAGGTAGCGTTCGCTTTTGCAGGCAGACGTCGCAAAGCCGTAAGGTTTTTGCGGCGGCGTAGCCGGCGTGGCTGAGGTTTTTCGCAAATTGCGGATTGCCGCCCTCTCAAAAGAAGATCAGGCTGCGTCTGATCTTGCGGGGCCATGAACCTTGCGCGAGGGGCCGGCCTTGAGGCCGCGCCCCTCCGCCATGGCGGAAAATAGCGGTACGGCAATACGCCGGCAGAAGCGCGGTCAGTCCGCCGGCGCGGTTTTGTCCCGCCTCTGGATTACTCTGGTCATCCAGGCGCGCAACTGATCCAGATCAGCCTGTTGCGTTTTTTCCGAAGCGTGCAGCAGAACGCGCAGCTTTTCCACATCATTACGCAATTGCTGGTTTTCAGCGGTCGCGCCCGTCGCCGCCTCGGCTTGCGGCAGACGCTCAATTACCACGCGCATAAGCTGGGCAATGCTTTCCAGCGCCTGGGTTTGGCGCTCCAGAAACTGCAGTGCCGCCGCTGGCAGCAGATCCGCAACAGGGGTATCCAGCTGGCGGGCCAGACAGGTTTCGGGTTCGGGAACGGCAAGCGCGTTGCGGGGAAAGCGCGCTTGCAGGGTGTTTTCCACAGCGGCCGCCGTGCGCGATATCTGCATCTGTTCCAGAATGGCGGCGATCACATCCAGCGTTTCCGGCCGGTAGCGCCGGCGGCGGCCTTCCCCCACGCTGGGAATAAAAGCCGCGAAGCGTTTGCAGTAATAGCGGGTTGTGGATTCAGGCAGGGAAAAATGACGGGAAATATCCGCAAGGCTCAGAAGGCCCTCAGTTCGGGATGCCGTGTGCGCCATGCCGCCTCCTCCAAGCGTATCGCAGCAGTGCTGTCGAGAGGAAATGTCATAAAGCGATTTCCCGCTGAAAACAAAGCATTTTCAGCGCTCAAGCCGCCCGTATGCGTTTGTGCCCCGTATCTGTTGTGGCCCGCGCTTCGCCTGTGGGCGGCGCATCGTTGCTGGCCCGTGCCCATGACCGCATGCACATTGCCCTTGCGCATGCAAAACGCGCCCAAAAGAAAGCGCCAAAACCATGCGCGCTAAGCGTAATTGCGGCAAACGCGACATCTCTTGCCCTGTTTTTCAGACATACGTCAAACAATCCATGATAGCAAGCTGCGCACTTGCGAAAAGGGCTGGGCGGGAACGCAAGCGCAAAAAACGTCCCGCGCCCAGTGCACGGGACGTTACGTCAGCAAGCGCAAGGCGGTTCAGCGCACAACGCGGCGCACGGCAATCAGCTTGCTGCGCCAGTAGGGAATGTTCATGCTCTCCATGCGCACGCGTTCGCCCCGGCGCGGGCTGTGAATAAAGGCGTCGCCGCCGGCGTAAATGCCGGTATGCAGGCCACGCGGGCTTTGACTGGTGCGAAAGACCACAATATCACCGGGGCGGGCCCGGTTTTTTGGCACGGCCTGGCCGGTCTTGGCCTGATCCACCGTGATTCTTGGCACATTCAGCCCGTTCTGCCGGTAGGCCCACCAGATCAGGCCCGAACAGTCAAAGCCCTTTTGCGGTGAAGCGCCGCCCAGCCGATATTTTTTGCCCATCTGACTGTAGGCGGTGCGCACCACTTTCTGCGCCGCGGCAGGCGTCGGCCCGTTATCCGTCGGCCTGAACAGGCCACAGCCCGTCAACAGCGCCGCCAGCAGCGGGGCGATCAGGCAGGCGCGCCAGAAAGGCGTGAATATGTGGCGCTCTCTTTTCATGTATAGTCTCGATAATCTATAGAAACTTTTTAACATTCTGGTAAGGGCGCTTTGCAGAAGGCTACTGCAGATTCTTTCGGCAGTTCAGCTGAAAACTTAAGTCAAGAACAATGCAAACAAAAGCGGCATCAAAAAATAAGTTGTGAAAGAACAAGCGCAAAAAAAAGCCCGCGCCGCGGAGTCACCTGAGGCTGCTGACTTTTGCCGGCAGGCCCGAAAATCGGAAGCGCGCCGCAGCTTCGCCGCGCCGCACAGGCGATTGATTTTCATGTCTTTCAAGCCTCGCAAGCGGCCTGGACGACGCAAACGCCACAAAACGGGCTTTGTCACCAATAAGGGCCCCCGCGCTGCGGGGGCCCTTTCTCAATACTCGTCATTCAGCGCCCGAATGCTATTTGCCGGAGGTCAGACGCTCCTGGCCGTTCCAGACCTGATCAGCCTTGGGCAGCACGGGAAGCAGCTTCGTCCAGGGATTCTTCTGCAGAAATTCGGGATCCTGCTGCAACTTGCGGCTCATCTCAAGAATCGGCGGCACTATGGTTTCAATATTGCCGGCCAGCGCCGCGGAGATGCCGTAATTGGCGGCCTGTTCGGCAAGGTCAACGGCCTTCTGGCTGGATTCCATGGAGACCATCAGCGTATCCAGGGCCTTGGCCGGGTTATGGAAGCCCACGCTGTTCTCGGCGGAAACATAATCCCAGAAGAGCTGGCCCTTGCGAACCATATCCCGCGCCTCGGCCATCAGGGCGTCATAATTGTCGGCGCGCTGGCCCTCATAGCCGTTGGCCAGGCGCACCGCCTCGTGAGCCTTGACCGAAAGCGCTTCGGCCTTCAGCAGTTGGTCGAAGGTCTTGCGCTGTGTATACAGCACGCGCTCACGCAGGTATTCCGGCGTCTTGTCGGCATGGCACTGACGGCAGGCGCGCATTTCCTTGTCCTTCATGGGCGAGGTCATCCAGTGGCTGGATATCTTTTTGCCGTCAATGCGCTGGTACTGCATGTGGCAGTCCGCGCAGGAAACGCCGGCCGCGCCATGCGGGCCATCCTGAAATGTTTCGTATTCAGGATGCTGCATTTTGATCATGGGAACCTTGGAAGCGGCATGCACCCAATCAACGAAGGGGCCGGGCCTGCCGTCAGGCCCCTTGGCGCCGTGTTCCTTGTAATACTGGTACATGTCTTCGGGGTTCATGCCCTTGTCCCAGGGGAAAACGGGCTTGCCCGCCGGGCCGTTGTCCTTGTGCGTGAAATAGTATTCCACATGGCACTGGGCGCAGACCAGGCTGCGCTTTTCATTGCGCGAGAGCTTGTCCCAATCCTGATTGCTGCGCTTCAGCCAATCCTTGAGCGGCTCGGAATAGAGACGCAGTTCCATGTTCTGCGGATTATGGCAGTTGGCGCAACCGATGGTCTCATCCATCGCGTCAATCTTGTCCTTGCCGCGAAATTCATTGACATCCTTGGACCAGAAGGCGTCGCCGTACTGCTTGACCCAGGTCATCATCTTGGGCGTCTTGCAGTTCCAGCAGGTGGCGGGCAAAATGCCCTTTTCGCCATAGCGGTTGATGCGGTCAATATTGACAAAATCTTCCACGGCGTATGTATGGCCGCGGGCTTCGTTGTACTCGTACATGAAGGGGTAGCCCAGCCAGAGATTCTTGAGATACGGCTGGGCATGCTTGAAGCCCCTGGGCAGAGGATTTACGTTGTCGTTTTTGTGGTAGGGGATGGAACCCTTGTACTCGGTCATCACCTCGGATTCGTTATTTTTCTGATATGAGGCGCACTGATCGGGAAATTCGGCCTTGAATGCGGAAATGCGGGTTTCGTCCGCGCTGATGCCGGTCTTGTATACGGGAGCTTTCAGTTCGGTCGAAACATCCTCGCAGCCGCTGAGCAGCGCCGCTCCCAGCAAAACCGACACGGCCAGAGCCATACTGCAGATATGCTTATTCATACGCTACCGTCCTTGTGCTGATGGGCTTGTGGCGCATATGGGCCACATTGCGGTGGCAATCGACGCAATACGGTTTTGCGCTCATGCTGGCCACGTTGACGTTGGTCTGAGCGTGACAGGCCTTGCAATTTTCATTGACCACATCACGGGTGGTCACGCTGGCCGGATACGACACATCCTTGCCCGCCAGATTGCCCATGAAGTCACTCAGGCCCGCTTGCGCCTTCAACGGCAGCTTGGCCAGCAGATTGTGCGGGGCGTGGCACTCATTACAGGAACGGTCGGCGTGCATGCCCAGCTTGTGGGTCACGGCCGCTTCCTGCATGATATGACAACTGGCGCAGAACGGGCGCTGATCCGTTGCCGTCATGGCATAGGCCAGCACGCCAAAAAGCGCCGCGCCCGCCGCAACGCCGCCCAACAGCCATTTGAGCCAGGGTCCATTGCGGGGTGTTCCCATAGAAACCTCCTTCACTCGCTCCGACATTGCCGTCCCTGTGACGGCGCTCTTTCTGGCTGCAAATCAAAAAACATGCCAGAAAAAAAGAAAAAGAGGAGAAATAAACTCTGCAAAAATGGCCAGTTATATATAAAGTTAATGATAACCAATAGCAATCTTGCGCTATTCAGAAAAAAAAGACAAAAAGTCAGAAAAAGATGACGGTCGTGCCCCATATGCTCCCCGGAGGAAACATGGCGCATCACACAGCCGGGAGACTTTTTCGCCTGTTCTGGCTGCCCGTGCTGGCCAGCCTGCTCTGGCTGGGTCTGACGCTGGGCCTGTACCGACACGCCGCGCATGTGGGCGAAAACCACCGACTGGAACTGGAGCGCACCCGGCTTTCCACCGTGGCCCGGCAACTGCTGGATGCGCGCAACTGGAACGCGGCGCACGGCGGGGTCTATGTGCCTGAAAGCGAGTACGGCAGGCCCAACCCTTGGCTGCCGCCCCATGAGCGCGCGCTCAAAACCGCCGATGGCCGCACCCTTGTGCTGATGAACCCCGCCTATATGAGCCGGCAGCTTGCCGAACGCAGCACCTGGCCGGGCATCAGAATCGCGGTTATCGGGCATAAGCCCCTGCGCCCGGAAAACCAGTCCGACATCTGGGAGGGCGAGGCCCTCAGCCAGTGCGTCGAAGGCCGTCAGGAGATTTTCAGTCCGCCGGATGAACGCGGGCAGGGCCGCCTGCGCCTGCTCGCCGTGCTGACGGCGCAGCAGAGCTGTCTGCGCTGTCATGTGCAAAGCCGCCTGGGCGAGGTGCTCGGCGGCATCAGCGTCAGCCAGGACGCCACAGAGTATTTGCGCAACGCCGCCCGGCAGAAGGCGGATATGCGGCTTGTCTATGCCCTGCTGGCCCTCACGGGCATGCTGGCCATCGGCGGGCTTACCCTTAACCTGGCCCGACGCCGTTGGCAGGCCGAGGAAACAAGCCGGATGAAAAGCGCCTTCATGGCCCGGCTGAGTCATGACATGCGCACGCCGCTCACCGCCATTCTGGGGATGAGCGAACTGTTGCGGCGCAATGACGCCGCCGAGCCGGAAAAAAGGCGCGCTCTGCGGTATCTGGCGCAGGCCGGAGACGCCCTGCTGGAAATGGTCAGCGATATTACGGATTACGCGGCCCTGGAACAGGGGGCGCTGCCCCTGCGCGAAAAGCCGTTCAGTCTGCGGGCCGCGCTTTCGCAATGTCTTGAGCTGTATCAGCCCGCCGCCGAGGCCAAAGGGCTGCGGCTGGAACTGGACATGCCCGCATCCGTGCCGGACTGCCTGTGGGGCGACGCGTTCCGGCTGCGTCAGGCCCTGGGCAACCTTATCAGCAATGCGGTCAAGTTTACTGAGCGGGGGCATGTGCGGCTGGAGGCGGAAGCGGCAAATGCGCCAGTAAACCGTCTGCGTCTGCGCCTGCATGTGAGGGACAGCGGACCGGGCCTTCAGCCGGATGAACTGAAGCGGATTTTTGAAAGCTTTCAGCGAGGCTCGCATGCGGACGGCAAGCCGGGTACGGGGTTGGGCCTGAACATCGCCCGCACCATTGCCCGGCGTATGGGCGGGGATGTGCGGGTCGCTTCCGAAGCCGGGCGCGGTTCGCGCTTCACGCTGGAGGTGGCGCTGCGCGTAAAAGGGCAAAATGCAAGGGCCGACGCCAAGGCGGCGGAACGCGCCAGCCAGCGGGCAGACAGCCGGGCTTCGCTCTCCGGCTCGCTGGCCGGACGCCGTATTCTGGTCGCCGAAGACAATGCCGCCGCCCGGTATTTTCTGAAACAGGCCCTGCGCCGGGAAGGCGCGCTGGTGCGCATGACGGCGGATGGCCGGGCGACCCTGAACGCGCTGAATGACGGCGATGCCGGGGCCGTCGGTCAGACCTGGGATGTGGTGCTGCTGGACGCGCGCATGCCCGCGCCGGACGGGCTGGAGGTGCTGCGGCGCATTCGCCGGGGGCAGACCGCTGTTTCTCCAAAGCAGCGTGTGGCTTTGTATACGGCCGCGCTGGACAGCGAGGCTGAAGAAAGCTGCCGTGAGCTGCGCCCTGACGTCATTCTGCTCAAACCGCTTTCTTTCGCGGCGTTGCGCCAGGGGCTTTCCGCCCTGCTTGAAGGGCATGACGGCGCAAAAGAAGGTGAAGAAAAAGCGTCCGTTGGGCGGCGGGCTGACAAATGCGCGGCTGAAACGCGGCTCTGGGAGCGTGAGGCCGCCCTGGCGGACATGGATGGAGATATGGAAATATTTTGCCGTTTGCTTGCGGTGTCGCGTGAAGACTTGCGTAACACGCTGGCGCGGGTGAAGAAAGCCATATCGGTTCGAAACGCGCGCGAACTGCGCCGGCTGGCCCACACCTGCAAAAGTTCGGCGGGCGTCATGCGGCTGATGCGTCTGCGCGCCGCCGCCTCGCGGGCGGAACAAGCGGAAGACGCGCATCTTTTTGTCGTCGCGAGCGAACTGGCCCATGCCATGCGGGAGGCCCTGGAAGCGCTGGACGCCGCCTGCGCGAACAAAAGCGAACGGAAAGGCGCAAGCGGCAATGAGCGGGGGAAAGCATAATGGCGCGCATACTGGTGGTGGACGATGAGGCTTTGATGCGCACCATGGTGGAGGTGGTCTGCACGCGTCTGGGGCATGAAGCCGTCTGCGCCGCGACGCTCAAGGACGGTCTCAGTCTGGGCCGCCGGGGCGTGGACGTGGTGCTGCTGGACGCCTGGCTGCCGGACGGCAATGGCCTGGAATTTCAAAGCGAATTTGCCCACCTGCCCCACAAGCCGGATATTGTCGTCATTACCGGGCACGGCGACGGCGACGCGGCGGAAGCCGCCTTGCGCTCCGGGGCCTGGGAGTTTCTGAGCAAGCCTCTGAAAATCCGCGATATTGAGCAATGCCTGCGGCATGTTCTGGCTTTCCGCCAGGGGCGCAAGCCGTGCCCGGCGGAACTGAAGGTGGACAGCGGGCATATTCTGGGTTCCGGCCCTGGCATGACGCGGGCCCTCAAACTGCTGGCCCAGGCCGCCCAGAGTGAAGTCAACGTTCTGATTACGGGTGAAACCGGCGTGGGCAAAGAGCTGTTCGCCAGGGCGCTTTTTCGCAACAGCAACCGCGCGGCCCGGCCCTTTGTGACCGTTGATTGCGCCTCCTTGCCGGAAACGCTGGTGGAAAGCCATCTCTTCGGCCACAGCCGGGGGGCTTTTACCGGCGCGGAGCGCGCTCGCGAGGGGCTTTTGCTGGCCGCGCACAGGGGCACGCTCTTTCTGGATGAGGTGGGCGATCTGCCTCTGGCCATGCAGGGCGCTTTTCTGCGCGCTCTTGAGCTGCGCCGTTTCCGCCCGGTGGGCGAGGTGCGCGAGGTGGACAGCGACTTCCGGCTGGTGGCCGCCACCAACCGCGATCTGGAGGGCATGGCGCGCGGCGGCCAGTTTCGCGGTGATCTGCTCTACCGGCTTCAGGGCATTAGCATTGTGATTCCGCCTCTGCGCGAACGCCGCGATGAAATCCCTTCACTGGCCCGCCAGGCCGTCACCGCCTTCTGCCTGCGAAACGATCTGCCCGAAAAGCTTTTGGCCGAGCCCGCGCTGGACATGCTGATGGAATATCACTGGCCCGGCAATGTGCGCGAACTGATTCACGCGCTGGAACGCTCCTGCCTGGCCGCCGGGCAGGGCGAACTGATTTTGCCCGGCCATCTGCCTACCCAGATGCGGGTGGCCGTGACCAGAAGCCGGGTAAGCAGGGGACGGGAGCGGGCCGCGGAGGCAGCGCCCCCCCAGGCGCGGGACGCGGCCCCGGCTTACGCGGGCGACAGCCTGGGCCCGGAGCAAGGCGCGGCTGCGGCATTGCCCAGCCTGCGCGACTGGAAGGCCCGCGCGGAAGAGGAATATGTGCGCCGGGTCATGGCCGTAAGCGCGGGCGATGCGCGCCGGGCCGCCGCTCTGGCGGGCATTTCGCGCGGGCACTGGTACGAGCTGATCAGGAAATACCACATCTGAACCCAAAAAGCGCGCCGCGCGTCGGCTGAAAACGGTCGCGGCCGGCGGCGCAAGCCGGCGGGCCTCCCCGCGTCTCTTGCCTCATGCCATAAAAGACGCTATAGCCCGAAAAAACCTTGCAGAGGCAACGTCAGCGCATGAACAAGAGTCCTGTTACTGTAAAAGGCTATGTGGCGGCTGTGCCGCAGGATGAGCGCCAGGCCAGGGTGGCTGTGGTGCAGGATGACGTGGAATACCGCGTAATGCCGCGCGGGGCCGGCGTGGACCTGGCCGATGAGGTCAGCGTGGCTGTGGAGGTCACCGGTCTGGTGGAAGAGGTGGACGGCGTTTTCTACCTCACGGCGCGCGGTTACAAGATTCTGGAAGACGATTCCTGGCTTGAGGAATAGCGGGCGGGAACGCCGAAGACAGGCGGGGAAGGCGTGTTCCCCCTGCGCCCGCCATGTTCCGCCCCGGGCGGGGCCTGCCGCGTGTTGCGCCGTTGCCGGAAGCGCGCGCGTCAGCTCTTCAGCCCGGGCAGGAGCGAAAGATGCTCTTCTGATTTGCGCGTGTGCGGCGTCAGGGTGCTCTGGCGGCAAAAGTCGCGAATCCGGGCCAGAAAGGGCGAAGGCGCGAGGCGCAGCCTTTTGCCGTACAGCGTGCGGCGGGCGCAATAGCTCACAAACAGCGCGCGCGCGGCGCGGGTCAGCCCCACATAGAGCAGGCGGCGCTCCTCGGCCAGCTCCCCCATCAGCCGCGCGTCGCGGGCCTCCTGACTGTCCTGATTTTCCGCCTCCGCGGCCTCTTTTTCAAACAGCAGTTCCCGCCGCAGCGGCAGCAGGCCGCTTTCCAGACCAGGCAAAAAGACCGCCTGAAACTCCAGCCCCTTGGAAGCGTGCAGGGTGAGCAGCTGAACCTGCTCGGCCTTGGCGCGCGCCAGTTCCGCCTCATGCAGCCAGGCCAGCCGCTGGAACAGGGCCCGCCAGTCGCCGCATTCCCGCCAGAGACGGCAAAGCGAACGCCATTGGGGGCTCTGGCAAAAAAGTTCACCGGCCCAGGGCTGCGCATTCAGCCAGGCGGCCATGTCTTGCGGGCGGGGCAGAGAGCCGGCGGGCCAGGGCGGGGCGGCCTCTCCCGCCGGCAGGTTGGCGTGTTCCGTTCTTTCCGGCGGGGCCGGCGCAATCTCCGCAAAACCGCAATGCTCTGCGGCCAGGGTCAGCAGGCGGGCGCAGGCCGGCTCCTGCCAGAATGCCTCCTGCGCCGGGGCCGCGCACGGCACGCCAGCCTGTTCCAGGGCCGCGCGCAGAGGCGGAATCTGGGCTTTGAGCCGCACCAGTACAGCCACGTCGCCCGGCGACAGGCAGTTGTCCAGCTCAGTGAGGCCGGGGCGTTGCTGGGCCTGATCCAACAGGGTGTGGGCTGTGGCCCCTATAAGACGCTGCACGCGCCCGGCCAGCCAGCGGGCTTCGGCCCGCTCGTCCGGAGCGGCGAAAAGCTGAAGCTGGGCTTGCAGCGACCGGGCCGCGCGCAGGGGGCCGCACTGACCCCGGCCCTGCAAAAGATTCTGGGCCATGTCCAGTACATCCTGGCTGGCGCGGTAGCTGCGCCCCAGCCTGTAGACCGCAAGCCCCGGCCAGCAGGCGCGCAGGGAGGCCTCGCTCTGGCCCGTGGCTCCGCGAAAGCCGTAGATGGCCTGATCCGGGTCGCCGATGCCGAAAAAGCCCTGGCCGTCGGGCGGCAGCAGGGCGCGTATCACGGCCAGCTGCACGGGGGAAAGGTCCTGCGCCTCGTCCACCAGCACATGCCGCCAGCGGCCGTTCAGTCCGGCGGCATGCGCCAGCAGCCAGTCCAGCAGGTCGGCATAGTCCACATAACGCATATCATGCCGGGCATTCTTGCGCTGGCTGTAGCGGGCGGCGGCTTTGGCCAGTTCGCTGCCAGGGGGCGGCGTTTGCCGCGTTTCGCGGGCCAGGCTCAGGGCGTCCCAGAGCGCGCGCAAGCGCCGCGCGGGCATATCCGCATTGGCCGCGCTGAACAGGCGAAAAGCCGCGTCCTCGGCCAGCAGCAGGCTTTGCGGCTCGGCCGCGCGCAACAGGCCCCAGGCCAGGCCGTGCAGCGTGTCGCACTGCGGCAGGGCGTCGCGGCGGGGCGGGGCCGCGCCCAGACGTTCCCGCAATTCTCCGGCGGCGCGGCGGGTAAAGGTAACGGCCAGCAGCTCCTGGGGCGGCAAGCCTTCTTCAAGCAGGCGTTGCAGGCGGCCGACGAGCACGCGCGTCTTGCCCGCGCCGGGCCCGGCCAGAATCAGAACCGGGCCCGGCCCGGCGCGCAGGGCCGCCTCCTGCTCCTTGGAAAACGCCGCCGTGGAGGGAGCGTCCGGCGTTACGGCGTTTTGTTGTACAGGCGCGGGCCTTGCCAGGCTCAGGAGCGAAAGGGCATTGCCGTCGCCCTGCGCGGGGCGCGCGTTCTTGCGCGGATGTCCGGGGCGCAGCCCGGGCAGGCTTTGACCGCCGCGCGCGTCGCGCAATTCCTCGGGCGCGAACACGCGCGCCACGCCGTATTGGCCGTCAAAGCCGCCCCGGCGGATCACCTGGCCGCGCCGCATGCGGGCCACAGCTTCGCCCAGAGGTTCCCAGTGGGCGCGGATATCCGCTTCCGGCAGGCGGCAGAGGATGTCCAGCTCCGGCCCCAGTTCGCGCAGCAGGCGGCTGTAGCGATCCTGCACCTTGCGCGAAGAGGGGCCCGCGCCCAGAATTTCGCCCACTATTTCCGGCAGGGGAATCAGGGGGCGGGCTTCCGGCTCCAGCGGCAACTGCGCGGGCGTCTCGCGGTCGGCCAGTTCCAGCACGCGGTGCAGCACGCCCACGGTCAGCGGTTTGCCGCAGACCGGGCAGATATTGTTCAGGGCCAGGGCCTCGCGCGGTTCCAGCGCCACATTGCAGGCGCGGTGTCCGTCCAGATGGTATTTGCCTTCTTCGGGGTAAAACTCCATGGTGCCCAGAAAACGGCAGGTCAGGCCGTCCTGCGGCTCGCGCTGGGCTGTGGCGCGCAGGGCCTCGAACATGCCCGCATAGGAGGGCGGCCCGGCGAAAAGATTGGCCTCGCGCCCCAGGTTGGCCCCGGAATGGGCGTCGGAATTGGAAATCAGGGCGTAGCCGTCCAGGCGGCTGATGAGGCGGTTCATGGCTGGGTCCGAAGAAAGGCCGGTTTCCAGGGCGAAAATATGTTCCGAAAGGTCGGCGAAGCAGTCTTCCAGCCGGTCAAAACCGGACTTGGAGCCGAACAGGGCAAACCAGGGAGTCCAGACATGGGCGGGAACCAGCACGGCCTGGGGCGAGGTTTCCAGCACGATTTCCAGCAAGTCCCGCGAGTCCAGACCCAGAATGGGCCGCCCGTCGGAATTGAGATTGCCGATCTGGGCCAGACGTTCGGAAAGACGGTCCGCGGCGTCCATATCCGGCGCAAAAACCAGGTTGTGCACCTTGCGCACTTTGCCGTGGCGTTTGTAAATGGAGCTGATCTCCGTCTGAAGGCAGAACAGCGGCCCCTGACTGTCCGCATGGGGGCGGGGCTGCGCGCCGGCCAGAATTTCCAGCCGTTCCGGCTCGCCTTTCAGGCGATAGAGGCCGCTGGCCTCGTCAAAGGCCAGATGTTCGCGCAATTCCGCCCGCCATTGCGGATGGGTGAAGTCGCCGGAGCCCAGCACGTCGATGCCCTTGCAGCGCGCCCAGGCCGCCAGATGGCGGGGGGTGAGCGCCTTGCTGGTGGCGCGGGAAAAACGCGAGTGGATGTGCAGATCAGCAATAAAATGCATGTCTCACCTCATGTTGTGGCGGCGGCCAGCCAGGGGCAGAAGGTCAGCGCCCGCGCCGTCCAGAGGGGGAATGTGCGCGCCGTTGCCCCAGGCTGCTGGCGGTGCAGGGTCAGCGGAGCTTCCAGGCGCAGTTCCGGGGCCGCGTTTTTACGGGCTTCAGCCAGCAGGCGCGTGGCCGGGCCGCGCCTGTGGGGCCGCACGGGAATAATCCGGCGCAGGCCCAGATGCGCCTCTTCAAGGGCCGCGCAAAGCCGGGGCAGGGAGCGCGCCTCGAAAATGCAGAAAAAATGCCCATGGTGGCGCAGCAGTCTGGCGGCGGCGCGGCAGAAAACATGCAGGGCCCCGGCGTCGCGCAGGGCGCGCTCCCGCAGCGCCGAGGGCGACGCCCTGCCCTGGCCCGGCAGGCCGTAGGGCGGGTTGGCCAGCACCAGGTCGCGCGTTCCGTCTTCTTCCGGCAGAGGGGCCGCGAGGTCCGCCGCCCGGAAGAGCAGCCTGCGCTCCAGCCCCAGTGCGCGGGCATTGCGGCTGGCCGCCTCCAGCAAGGCCGGCTCACGCTCCAGGCCCAGCCCGCGCGTTTCGGGGCAGCGCAGGGCCAGGCCCAGCAGGGCCGCGCCGCAACCGCAACCCAGTTCCGCAACAGAGAGCGCCAGGGCCCGGGGCCCCGCCCTGAAGAGGCGGGCGCGGCGTTCCTCGCAATGCCGGGCCGCGAAGGCCGCCAGCAACAAGGCGTCCAGGCCGAAGCGCAATGCCCCGCCGGGCTGCGCCAGACCTCGCGGGAAAGCGGCGCGGGCCGCGCTGACGCTTTCTGGCGTATGTGCTTCCCGTTCTAGCAAAGTCTGATTCTTACAGCGTCGTGCGTCATGCCGTCGCCCCGCATGCCATGCCTTACAGCAACGCGCCGTCCCAGTTAAACAGGCCCTGGCGTCGCGCTTCCGGCAGCCCGGCGGGCGGGTTTTCCTGAATATGGACAAAAAAGCCGTAACCAGCGGCCGTCAGCTCTTGCCGCTTGGTCATGAGGTCCAAGGGCCAGCCGGGGTAGAGCCAGATATTGCCGCCGTACTGCCGGGCCCAGAACACCTCGCCCTTGGGGCTCATAAACGGTTCGTTGGCCTTGACGCCCAGCAGGCCGAAGCGGCTGAGGCCCACGGGCCAGAAACCGCTGAGCACCATGCCCAGCGGCAGGGGGCTTTGCCCTGGCAGGGCCAGCAGGTCTTCGCGGGCCAGCTCCGGGCTGACAAAGGCCCCGGCAAAGCCCATGCCCGCCAGCACGCCCAGCGCCGGAGCGTTGGCCGCATTACAGAAGGGCCCGGCCAGCAGATCCGCGTCATCGGGCAGTTGCGCCGGAAAAAAGCCGCGCTGCCAGGGCGCGTTGCAGACAAAATGGCGCGCCCCTTCGCGCCAGAGCCGGGTGATCATCCGGCGCAGGCCGTCCTCTTCTTCCGGCCAGAGCACAGGCGGCAGCCACCAGGCCACACGCGGGGCCACCGTGCGCGAAATTTCCGCGCTGCGCGGCGAAAGCCAGAGCGCCAGCAATTGATTGCGGCCGCCGCGCGTTTCGCGCCCCTGCGGCAGGGCGGCGCGCAAGAGCATGTCCGCCCTGGGGCGGGATTTGACGGGCGCGGGCAGGCGGGGGGCGCTGTCCACAGCTTCGCTGGAACGACCGGGCAGGGCCTCCAGTCGGGCCAGCCAGGGTTTGAGCGCCTGCATCAGTTCCGGCTCGCGCCGGTCAATGAGGAAAACCGGCGTGCCGGCCCTGGGCGTTTTGTGCCTGGGCAGACGCAAGACCAGGCTCCCGGCCTTGGGAACGCGGCGGGTCACCGGCAGGGTGGCGTGCCAGCGCTCATCCTCCACGCCTATGCGCAGGTAGTCCTGCGGCAGGAGTTCAAAATGCGGTTTGAGCAGCAGGCGACCGTCTGGCTCCACACGAATTTTGCCCGCCAGCAAACCCGAACTGGTCTGTCCGTCGGGCGTGGTGGGCACGCTGTTTTTCTGTGGCAGAAAGCGCGCCCGGCTGCCGGGCCGACCCAGCGCCATGCCCAGAATTTCCTCGGCGGTTCTGCGCGCCTTGGGGTCGCCCGCATGGTCGCGCAGCATACGGTAGGCCGTGACCACATGGTAGACGTAATGCGGGCCTTTTTTGCGGCCCTCGATTTTCCAGGAGGCCAGATGGGGAATGCCCAGAAGGGTTTTGGCCAGCACATCCAGCGAAAGATCCAGACAGGAGAAAAAGCGGCCGCTGCGCTCCTTGCCGCGCGGCGGCCGGGGGGAACGGCGCGCGGCGCCATCACTCTCAAAGGGGCGGATTTCGCGGGCGGAGCGCCCGTTGCGGTTCTCCCGCGTTTTTTTCCCGTCCTGGCGGGCGGCGTCCCGCCCGTCATTTTCCGCATTGCGGAAAAGGGCCTGCAAGGCCGCGCCGCCCTGACGGTAAACACGGCGGCAGGGCTGCACGCAACGGCCGCGCAGGCCGCTTTTGCCGCCCATATAGCTGGACCAGTAGCAACGCCCGGATACGCAATAGCACAGCGCCCCGTGGATGAAGCATTCCAGATCAAGGCCGTCCGGGCAGGCTTCGCCCATGCGCCGAATCTCGTCAATGGACAGTTCACGCGGCAGAATCGCCCGGTCAGCGCCCAGGGCTTTCGCCTGAAGCAAGGCTTCGGGATGGGTCAGGTTAGCCAGAGTGGACAAAAACAGCCCCCCCTCGAAACCGGCCTGCCGCGCCAGATCCAGCATGGCCAGATCCTGAATGATCAGTCCGTCCGGGCGCACCTGGCGAGCCAGGCGCGCGACCAGGCGGTAGGCGGCGGCGCTTTCGCCGGGTTTGATCAGGGTATTCATGGCCACATACACGCGCGCGTTTTCGGCGTGGGCCAGGTCTGTAAGGCGGGACAGCTCGGCAAGGCCAAAATTCTCCGCCTGCATGCGGGCGGAAAAATGCTTCAGCCCCAGATAAACGGCATCGGCCCCGGCGGCCAGAGCCGCCAGAAAAGAGGGCGCGTCGCCGGCCGGAGCCAGAATTTCCGGTTTACGCGGCATGGCGGCGGGTAAGATGTCCTGTGTGCTCATATTTTGTAATACTCTTTATACCAGTCCACAAAGCGGGCTATGCCTTCGCGCAGGGGCGTCACCGGCGCAAAGCCGGTGACCGCGGTCAGGGCGTCGATGTCGGCCCAGGTGGCTTCCACGTCTCCGGGCTGCATGGGCAGCATTTCCTTGAGGGCGGTCTTGCCCAGGGCCTCTTCCAGCACGGCGATGAATTCGTTCAGCTCCACAGCCTGGTTGTTGCCGATATTGTAGACGCGCCAGGGCGCGGAGCTGGAGGCCGGATCCGGCGAGGCGGCGTCAAAGGCCGGGTTTGGCGTCGCGGTCAGGGGCAGCAGGCGCGCCACGCCTTCCACAATATCGTCGATATAGGTGAAGTCGCGGCGCATGCGCCCTTCGTTGAAAACCTTGATGGGCTCGCCGCGCACAATGGCCGTGGTGAAAAGGTGCAAAGCCATGTCCGGGCGGCCCCAGGGGCCGTAGACGGTGAAGAAGCGCAGTCCCGTGCAGGGCAGGCGGTAGAGATGGCTGTACGCATGGGCCATGAGTTCGTTGCTCTTCTTGGTGGCCGCATAGAGACTTGCCGGATGGTCCACATTGTGGCGCACGGAGTAGGGCCGGGCGGCGTTAAGGCCATAGACCGAGGAGGATGAGGCGAAGAGCAGGTGTTCCACGCCGCCGTGGCGGCAGCCCTCCAGCAGATTGCCGAAACCGACCAGATTGGCGTTGACGTAGGAGGCGGGATTTTTCAGGCTGTAGCGCACGCCGGCCTGGGCCGCCAGATTGACCACATGGCTGAAGCGCTCGCGCCGGAACAGCCCGGCCATGCCGTCCGCGTCAGCCAGATCGAGAAGTTCAAAGCGAAAGCGCCCGCGCGCTTCGGGCATGGCCTCCAGGCTGGACAGCCGGTCTTTTTTCAATTGCACGTCATAATAGTCGTTGCAATTGTCCATGCCCACCACCGTATGCCCGTCGGCCAGCAGCCGCCGGGCCAGATGATAGCCGATGAAGCCCGCTACGCCGGTTACCAGAACATGCATGTCGCCCCCTTTGCGTGTCGCCACAAGGTAAGCCAGATGGCCCCCGGGGGCAAGGGCAGGCTATGGCGGCACTTGCCGGATGGCGGGCGGACACGTATGCTGTGGCATATGGCATTGAGGTGCATATGAAAGCGTCGCCTGAGCATTCATCGCAAACTTCCCCCGACCGTGCCCGGCCGAATGCCCGCGAGGCCACGCGTGGCCGCGCCCAGCCCTGGTATGCCGGGGAGCGCAGGGACACGCTGTTTTATCTGCTGGTTGCCGTGCTTTTTGTGGAAATGATCGTGGGCGGCGTGTGCTTTTTTTACGGGCTGATGCACGCCGCGCCGCAGACGCCGGGCGGGCCGCCCGTGGCGCGCTTTCCCTGGCTGGTCTGGGCGCTTGCCTCGGTGCTTGCGCCCGTGGCGCTTCTGCTGGTGGTGCATCTGACGGGCCGCTGGCTTTCCCATACGCTGGACGGGGAACGGGAGGGCGAGGCGGGCAACCTGGAAAGTGAGGCTGTGCCCGAGCGTTTACGGCATTTCTACGCTATGGTGCGTAGCGCGCCCACCGTGGTTTTGCTGCTGGGCATCCTGCTGCTGGGCGCGGGGCTTTTTTTCGTGGACGGGGCTTTTTCCGCCCTGGCCAGTCTGGGCGGCGCGCTGATGCCGTATATTCCCTGGATAGCGGGCAGCGCGACGGGTCTTCTGGCTGTCTGCTTTCTGATCCAGCGCTGGTTCGCCTACCGCCAGCGCCGCATGGAGCAGGAATACGCCTTTCGGCGGGAAGTGCTTGAGCGCACCGGCATTGTGCTTGTGGACAAAGGCTGCGTGCCCTTGCCGTCGAATGAGCGGCAGCGCGCCATGCTGGTGTCGGCGGAAAGCGCGAAGGCACTGCCGCCGGTGCTGGATGTGGACGGCGCGACGCCGGATGCCCAGGAGCGCGCCGCGCTCGCGGAGAGCGCGGGCGCGGACGAAGAAACGGCTATTTCCGGGTCAGGGCCAGTTCCGCCAGAGCGTTGACGCAGGCGGCGGCCACGGCTGAACCGCCCTTGCGGCCCAGCAGGGTGAAGTGCGGCCAGGGGCTCTGGTGGAGCAACTGCTTGGACTGGGCCGCGTTCACAAAGCCCACCGGCATGCCCACAATCAGGGCGGGCGCGGGCGCGCCGCGCTCCAGCGCCTCCAGCAGGGCCAGCAGGGCCGTGGGCGCGTTGCCGATGAGCATGATCTGTCCCGCCAGCCTGTCCGCCACGGCCGCCACGCCCGCGCGGGAACGGGTGACGCCCAGCCGCCGCGCCGTTTCTTCCAGGCCCGGCAGGGCCATGAGCGGCGTCACCGTGACGCCCAGGGGGGCCATGCGGCGCGTGGGCAGACCGGCGGCGGCCATGCGCGTGTCTGTAAAGACCGCGCAGCCGTGGCGCAGGGCCTCCACGCCCGCTGCGAGACCCTTTTCGCTCAGGCGCAAATCCGCAATGATTTCCGTATCGCCCAGGGTGTGCACGCAACGCCGGGCCACCTGCCAGAGCGCCCCCCGAAAGGGGCGCGGTTCCGGAATTTCCGCGTCAATAATCGCAAAGGAACGGTTTTCGATGGCCTGCGGCGTGGCGGCCGGGTCCAGCACAATATTCCGGGACATGCTTGCCTCGTGTTGCAATGAGCGCATTCCAGTCTCTACTTGCAAAAGTAGACACATTACAAAACTAGCAGGGGTTTTGCGGCGGCGTAGCCGCCGTGACTGAGCGAAAAACCACGTTTTTTCACGAACGATCCCGCAAAAATTCTTCGCGGAATTTTTGCAATCAGACACTAGAGTATTTTGCTTTTGAAATTTGCGCTTCAAAAGCGACGCCGCACTTCCCCGCAGGGCGGGGCAAGCGCCTGAAAAACGCGCTTTTCAGACGCGTTGGCGCGGGCGTCCGCTCTCGCGGCCGCCGGAAAATCATGCCTTTTTCAAAGGCAATTCGCTCTGGCTTTCCCGCAAGTCAACATTCAAAGGCCCGCCAGCCAGGCCCGCCAGAAGCGGCGCGCGCCTTCCGGGTAAAGGTGCAGCCATGAGCCGGCCGCGGCTCCCAGACGGCAGCCTTCCGGCCCCAGAATCGCGCCCTGGCTGTCGCTCAGTTGCCAGAGCGGCGCGCAGCCGTTCGGCAGCGTTGCTTCCTCCAGGCGGCCGTAATGAAATTCGTGACCGCGCGCCCGCAAGGGGCGCGCCGAACCGGAGAGCCCTGGCGCGCAAACGGCAGGCCAGCCAGGCAGGGCGCGGGCGGCGCGGTAGCCCAGAGCCGCCCTTTGCCCGTCCATCAGGCAGGTCAGGGGCAGCAGGCCGCTCATGGGATAATGCCGACCGTTCAGCCGCAGCGCGCGCATCAGATAGATATAGCCCCCGCATTCGCCGTAGATGGGCAGACCCTGTTTCGCCAGGGCGCGCAGGGTCGCGCGCATGCCCGTATTGGCGGCCAGGGCCTGGGCGTGCAGTTCCGGATAACCGCCGGGAAAGTACAGACCGTCGCATGCGGGCGGCGCGGCGTCCCTGAGCGGCGAAAAAAAATGCAGTTCCGCCCCCAGCTCCCGCAGGAGGGCGGGCAGGTCCGCATAGCAAAAGCTGAAGGCCGCGTCCCAGGCCACGCCCAGCCTTGGCCGCCGCGCCGCCTTCAGCCTGCGGACGCGGGGCGTGAAAAAGCGCGCCGGCGGCGCGTCCGTGACAGACGCAGGGGCCGCTTGCGCCGGAACGACGCCCAAGGGCGCGTTCAGCGCGCGCAGCAGCGCCGTCACCTGGCAGTGGGCTTCCAGCCAGGCGCTCAGGGCCTCGCGGTTCAGGCCAGGCAGGCTTTCTCGCGCCTCCACCAGGCCCAGGTGGCGTGATTTCAGTTGCGGCGCGCCCTCTCGCGGCAAAAGGCCCAGCAGGGGCACGCCCGTTTCCGCCGTCAGCGGGGCCAGAGCCTGTCGCAGTATTTCCCCGTGCTTTTTGCCGCCCACATGGGTGCAGATCATGCCGGCAAAGGCCGGCTGGCCCGCATGGACGGCCCAGGCCGGACGATGGCGGAGAAAGCCTTCGGCCAGCGCCGCCACGGACTGCCCCAGGCCGTGGGTATTGAGCGTCAGCAGCACGGGCAGGCCCAGCAGGGCGGCCAGTTGGGCTGTGCAGCCCGCGCCCCCGGCCCCGCCATCGTAAAGGCCCATAGCCCCTTCCACCAGCAGCATATCCGCAGGGCGACCATCCGCGTCCGGCCGGCGCATGCGGGCAAAGATTCGCGCCAGCCCCCCGGGCATGCGGCGTAACGGCGCTTCCCCCCCGCATGCCCGCGCTTCGCGGCACATCCAGACATCCAGATTGGCGGCGGGCGCGCCGGTCAGCGCGGCGTGAAAGGCGGCGTCAATGAAATCCGGCCCGCTTTTGGCGGCATGAACCCGCAGACCTCTGGCGCGCAGGGCGCAGAGCAGGGCCAGAGTGGTGACGGTTTTTCCGGTGTTGCTGCCGGTGCCGGCCACAACAAGACCGGGAATGCGGTGCGGCGTTTTTTGTGCCATGCGAAAATGCGGATGCCACAACGGCGGCAAGCCGTGGCGGAGCTTTCCCTGTCCTAACGGTGGCGGAGAGCCTCGGCAATGATGGCCGCATCCTCTTCCGGCCGGGCCTTGACGCCCAGCTCGCTGTTGCCGCCGGAGCAGCGAAAGCCCTCCGGCCCCAGCTCAAGCACGCCGCCGGAAAGAACCTGGCCGTAGGGCAGTTGCTCGCGCATGTCGCCGTGATCCACCCGGCGCGGGAAGATGAAGGGCGCCGCCCGACCGGAAAAGTCCTCCACAATCAGATAGTTCATACGGCCTCCTGACGTTTTGCGGGTGTGGCCGGCCCGTCGCGGCACTCTAACGCCCGCCGCGCCGGTTCCGCAAATACTGGCGCACGGCGCGATTGTGTTCCGTGAGCGTGGTGGAAAAAACGTGTTCGCCGCCGTCGGTTTTGGCCACAAAGTAGATGAAATCGTGTTTTTCCGGCGTGACGGCGGCGGCCAGAGCCGCTGTGCCGAAAGAGCAGATAGGCCCCGGCGGCAGACCGGGCCGCTGGTAGGTGTTATAAAGATTGGCCGGATCATCCAGATGCTTGCGGCGCAGATTGCCGTCAAAGGCCGGGCCCAGGCCGTAAATTACCGTGGGATCGGCCTGAAGCAGCATCTGCCGGGCCAGGCGATTTTGGTACACCCCGGCCACGCGGGGCCGTTCCGTATCAATGGCGGTTTCTTTTTCCACCACTGAGGCCAGAATCACCCATTTTTTGAGCTCGTCGGCCCTGGGTTTGACCCCGCTTGGCCAGACGGCGGCTGTTCTGCGCCAGAAATTGTCCACCATGCGCCCCGCCACGGCGCGGGCCTGGGCCTTGAGCCGGGCCTCGTCCGGCGCGTCGTCCTTTTTGAGCAGATAGGTGTCGGGCATCAGAAAGCCTTCGGCCGTGGCAAAGGGGATGCCGTAATGGCGCAGGAAGTCGGGATCGTTCACCACATCCCGAAAATCCGCGAAGCGGAGCAGCCCGGCTTCTTCCAGCAGGCGTCCGGTCTGCCACCAGGTCAGCCCTTCGGGCACGGTGACGCGAAAGAGCGCCGGCCTGCCGTTGACCAGAACATCCAGCACCCGGTCTGGCGTCCAGCCGGTGTTCAGGGCGAAACGCCCGGCCTGGAGGCGGTTCTCCCACTGTCTGTAGCGGGCCAGCAGGCTGAACTTGCGGGCATCGGTAATCAGGCCCTTTTCGGCCAGCGTGGCGGAGACCTGCCCCAGACGGGCGCCGGGCGTCACGTCAAAATAGATTTCGCGGCCCGGACTTTCCGGGGCGCTGTCCAGAAAGATACGGGCCTCGCGCCATAACCAGCCGCAGGCCGCCAGCGCCAGCACAAGCAGCGGGCCAACAATGCGCAACAGGTTTTTCAAGCCGCTCTCCGTTGAGCGGGCGGCAACGCCAGGAAGGAAGCGAGGATGCGCACCGCCGCCTGCTGATCCAGAATGGCCTTGCGCTTGCGCGCCTTGAGCCCGGCTTCGCGCAAATCGGCCCAGGCCTCTTCGGAACTCAGCAGCTCGGGCATGTAAAAGAAGGGCAGGTTCAGCCGCCTCTTGAGACGCCCGGTGATGTTGCGCACCTGCCTGGTGGTCAGGCTGTCCGTGCCGTCATCCAGCACGGGCAGGCCCATGACCACGGCCCCGGCCCCTTCCGCCGCGATTCTGGCCGCCAGAGCCGCCAGAAAGTCCTTACGGTTCGCGTGCTCCTCAAGGCGCAGGGTAAGCAGGGGAAAGACCAGCCGCCCTTCCGGGTCGGACACGGCTAGGCCCGTGCGGGCCAGACCGTAATCGACGCCCACATACTTCAAGGCTTTACAGCCCCATTTTTTCCCGCACCAGAGCCATGGTGCCCGCGGCAAAGGCGCGCGCCTTCTCGTTGCCGGCCGCAAGAATCTCCTCCACCGCGCCCGGGCGGGCGTCCAGAGCGGCGCGCCGCTCCTGCAGAGGGGTCAGAAAGGCTTCAAGATTCTTGAGAAAAATCTTTTTGCAGTCCACGCAGCCCAGTTGGGCCGAGGCGCAGCCCTGACGGATTTCGGCCTGTTCCTCCGGGCTGCTCAGCAGCACATGGTAGGGGAAGAGGTTGCAGATGTCGGGATTGCCGGGGTCTGATTTGCGCAGCCGGGCCTTGTCGGTGAACATGCCGCGCACCTTTTCCTGAATGCTGGCCAGGTCGTCGGAAAGGAAGATGCCATTGCTGTAGCTTTTGGACATCTTGCGGCCGTCCAGGCCCGGACATTTGGCCGCCGGGGTGAGCATGGCCCGCGGTTCGGGGAAAAGGTCGCCGTAAAAATAGTTGAAGCGCCGCGCGATTTCGCGGGTCAGTTCCATGTGCGGCAACTGGTCTTCGCCCACGGGCACGCCGTGCGGCCGGTACATGAGAATGTCGGCGGCCATCAGCACCGGGTAACAGAGAAAACCCGCGTTGCCCAGATCCTTGTTGCTGATCTGCTGTTGCTGTTCCTTGTAGGTGGGGTTGCGCTCCAGCCAGGAGACCGGCGTAACCATGGAGAGCAGCAGCGAAAGTTCGCTGTGCTCCTTGACCGCGGACTGGCGAAAAATGACGCATTTCTCAGGGGCCAAACCCGCGCCCACCCAGTCTTTGACCATTTCGGCGATATTGTGGCGGATACGCGAGGGGTCAGCGTAATCGCTGGTCAGGGCGTGCCAGTCGGCCACGAAGAAGTAGGCCTCTTCACTGTTCTGCAGATCCACCCAGTTTTTGAGCACCCCGAAATAATGACCGAGATGCAGCGGCCCGGTGGGCCGCATGCCGGAGACAGTGCGCGGTTCTTTGCTCATAACTACCCTTGTTGTCTTACAATATGCCCAGAAGCAACAGCAGGCCCCTGGCGCTTCCGCTGACCAGCGGCCCCAGCACATAGCCCAGAGCCCCGGTGAACAGCAGCGCCAAAAGAATGATGAAGCCGTAGCGCTCCATGCTCAGATAGCGCCAGGCCGTGTTGCCCGGCAGAAAATAGGCCACAACCCTGCTGCCGTCCAGCGGCGGAATAGGCATCAAATTGAGCCAGCCCAGGCCGAAATTGATCACCACGCCGGCCTGAAGCGAGGACAGGGCAAAGATGTAGAGCGTATGCTGCCGCCAGAGCTCAAAGGGAAAAATTTTCAGAGTGAGGCCCAGGGCCACGCCAAAGACGACGGCCAGCAGAAAGTTGGTCAGCGGGCCGGCCAGGGCCACCAGCATCATGCCTCTGGCGGGGTTGCGGAAATAGCGCGGGTTTACGGGCACCGGCCTGGCCCAGCCGAAGACGAACGCGCCGGACAGGCTGGTCAGGCCGAAGACCAGCAGGCCCACAGGGTCGATGTGCGGCAGAGGGTTTATGGTCAGACGGCCCATGGCGCGGGCAGTGGGGTCGCCCTGTCGTTCGGCGGCCCAGCCGTGAGCCACTTCGTGCAGGATGATGCCCAGCAGGGCGGGCGCCAGGGCGATGGACAGCGCGTGGAGAGCCTGGGAAAAATCAAGATCAAACATGTCTGGCGGGTATCATGTTCGGGCCGGAATGTCGATATGGCGGCGCATTTGCGCAAGCTATGAGGCGCGCATGCTCAGGCGTCCGGCAGGCGAAAAAATGTTGCGCGATCCAGGCTCAGGAACAGGCCAGGCCAGCTCTTTGCGGCCGGGCCCAGAGGAAAGGCGTAAAAATCGGCCACCCGCCAGGGCGCGCTCTGAAAGAACAGCGCCTCGCCCGCCAGACGCGCGCCAGGCTCGTCTTGCAGATGCTCCCTTTTCAGAAGGCGCGTCAGCAGCCACTCCTGGACGGGCAGAGGCGCAAGACGCCGCCAGTCCGGCGGATTGAGCCGCAAAATTTCAATGTTTTCGGGCAGGGGGGCGTCCGCGCGCAGCACAAGCCAGGCGTCGTCAAAGGTGATGTTGGGCCCGCTCCGGGCCCGGACGCGCCAGGCCGCGCTGACGCCGCTCTTCCGCAGGGCCGGGGGGACGGTCAGCGCTGTGCGCATGGCGGCGTCCCGCACATTGCGGACAGCCGCCGCCGGCTCTGGCCGGGCGCTGCGCACGCTCCCCACGCCGTACATCCAGGCCGCCCAGAGATTGGGCCAGACTTCTGCTTCGCCGGGCAGCGCTTCGCCCATATGAATGGGAAAGACGGGGGCCGGCGGCAGTTCTTGCACTACAGCTTGCGGCAACGCGGGGTCAACTCGGCGTTTGCGGGCGTCGGGGCGGTGGATTTCGCCCAGCAGGCCGAACCTGGGCGGGGCATCGGTTTCGCCGTCCGCGGCCGCGCCCAGCGCCGTGAGATAGCCGTAACGCTGGCTCAGGGTTTCGGCCAGAATCGCCATATTGCCGTTGACGGCATTGACGAGGGTCTGGCCCAGGTTGCCGCCCAGACAAAATGCCGTTGCCAGCGCCAGAAGCGGCAGCCAGACGGGCAGACGGCGGATCAGACGCCGCGCCGTGCCCGACGCCTCGGGCAGGGCGTGGAGGGCGAAGCCGAAAGCGCAGGCGGCGTACAGGCTCAGGCCGGCGGGGAGCTTGTTTGAGGAGCTGATGGTCACGTCGCTGAGCGCGTGCAGTATGGTGAGCCCGCCGGAAAGCAGCAGATAGGCCGCTATGGCCGTAATGGCCAGCCACAGCGCCTTTTTGCGGTCGCAAGCGGTGTTTTCAGGCTCGTCCGGCGGGCGGGACGGCCGGGCGCGCCACAGAAGAAAGACCAGCGTCAGCACGGCCCACGGCCAAAGGCCGTCAAAAAACCAGAAGGCGCTGCGCAGCCATTCATCCCAGGCCGCGCAAAGCTGCCGCCATTGTACATCCGGGCTGACGTGGCGCACCGCCTTGCGGTAAAAATTGCCCGGAGCCAGAAAAGAAAAAAGCAGCGCGCCCAGACACCATGCCCCCACCTTCAGAAAATCCGGCAGGCGTCGCCCCGTGCCGGGGCTTAGCTTGCCGTTCTCTGGCTCGCGATCCGCGCGCCAGGCCAGGAGGCAGGCCGCGCCCGCGCAGAGAACCACCGCCGCGGCGGAATGCTCGTACACGCCCACGGCCAGCACGCCGGCGGCAATGGCCGCGCGCCGCGCGCGTCTTGCGGCGGCGGGCCGCGCAATGGCCCGCACGCGCCAGAGCCGGCAGAGCGCCCAGAGAAAACAGAAGGCCAGGGCCGGTTGCAGGCCCATGGTCAGGGCGTCGGTGAGCATGTAGAATGTTTGCAGGTTCTGATGGCAGCAGAACAGGGCAAGAACGGCAAGGCAGGCGCACAAGGCCGCGTCGCGGCGGGCCATGAGGCCGCCGCCGGACTCGCGGGCCAGGCCGTAGACCGCCAGACCATACAGGGCCGCCACCGCCGCGCAGACCAGGCCGTATGCCGGGCGCAGTTCTCCGGCCTTGCCCAGAAACACGGCCAGAAAGTGATAGGTGTAGCGGCCGCTCCAGGTCAGCCATTCGCGGCCGATTTCATACAGGCCGCCGGGCAGATCAAAGAGAAACATGGCGCGGGTGACTTCGTCAAAATCATCCCCGCGCGGAAAGAGAAAGCCGAAGGCATAAACAAAGGGAAGCAGCGGCGCAAGCAGCAGCCAGCGGAGCGGGTTGAAGCGGCGTCCGGCCCCGGACGCCGGCGGGATGGGCCGGCCCACCCCTGCTAAACCTCGATGACGCGGATATCTCCGCGCGTTTCATTGACCTTTTTGCGGAAAGACTGCCGCCGATCCTCACCATCCAGCAGGCCGGCCAGCCACTCGGCCACATGCAGCACAGGCCGTTTGTCGCGCATGGCGATCAGGCTGCGGGCGATGCCGATCTTGCAGGAGGGGCAGCCCACCACCACCGGGCCGCCGTAGCCCTTTTCAAAGGCTTTGCCCAGCCGCGCCCGCTTGCGCGAGCGCAGCAGGTTGTAAATTTGCGGCGAGGTCATGGCCCCCATGCCCGACTCGCCGCAGCAGCCGGGGCTGAGGCTGACCCTGAGACCGCTGAAATCGCCCAGGGCCCTGACAAGCTGTTGCTGGCCCTTGATTTTATGCACATCGGCCCATTCGCAGTGGCAGGCCCCGTGGTAGAGCAACTCCCGGCCCCGGCCTTCCGTGGGCAAAATGGCCGTCTTGTCCAGCAGCGGCAGGGTCAGCTGGCTCACGTCCCTGCGCTGCAGGGCGGGGAACTGCTCTTCCAGATGCAGGCGTTCCAGCCCGTCCCGGCAGGAGCCGCAGGCCGAAACCAGATATTGGCAATCAAAACCCTGTTTGGCCAGATTGCGCAGCATGGAGGCCAGGTACTGGCGGTTCTGGGCCAGATTGTCCTCAAAGGCCGTATCCATGCCCGCGGCCAGCAAGGGGTAGCCGCAGCAAAGGTGTCTGGGCGGCACGGCCACGACAAAACCGGCCCTGAGCAGCAGCATGATGGAGGAAATGCCGATGCGGTCGTAAAAAAGCGCGCCGCCGCAACCCGGAAAGTACACCACGCAGGGCATGCCCGGCGTGGGCTCGGCCGGGGCGAAAACCGAACCACGGTGCAGTCTGAGGGCTTCATACAGATTGGTGTAGCCCATCTTGGGCCCGCGCCCGGAAAAGAGCGGGCTTTGCATGCGCCTTTTCCAGATTTCCGGCACAAAGCCCAGAAACTTGTTCTGCATCTTCTGGCCCAGCGAGGCCATCTTGGCGGCCTTGGGCGCGCGGTGGGGGATGTCGCGCGCCAGCCACTCCAGAGCGCGTTCCTTGACGGGGTGGCCGCCCGCGCCCTCGTGCTCCAGCAGGGCGCGCAGGGTCAGGGCCACCTCGCCGGAGGGAATCTTTACCGGGCAGTTGGCCATGCAGCGACCGCAGGCCGTGCAGTGCTCCACCACATCACGCAGCCATTTGAGCAGACGCTCGTCGATGCGGCCCTTGTTGACCTGGGAATAGTAAACCGCTTCCAGCAGCATGCCCAGCACCATGTTTTTATTGCGCGGGTGGTATTGCATGGAGCGTTCGGGATAGCACATGGCGCAGACCTGCTTGCATTTGCCGCAGCGGGTGCAGACCTGAATGGCCGTGAGCAGGCTGATGAGCTTTTCCTTGTCCGGCAGGCCGCTTTCACGAATGTCGCCGATCAGGCGGTTGAAGGAAAAGGTGAAGGGCCGCACCGGCAGCTCGCGGTGCACCAGCTTGGCGGGGTTCATGACGTCGCGGGGGTCCACGCGTTCTTTGAAGGCGCGCAGGGCATCCATTTTGTCTTTGCCGAAAAAGGCGATCTTTGTGATGCCGATGCCGTGCTCGCCCGACACTTCGCCGCCCATTTCCTGGCATTCGGCCATGACCCTGGCGGCGGTTTCCTCGGCTTCCTCCAGCATGTGGGCGTCATTGGAGTTCACCGGGATGTTCACATGGCAGTTGCCGTCGCCAGCGTGCATATGGCTGGCCACCACAATGCGGCTGGCCTCCATGTAGTCGCGTATTTTGCCGATTTTTTTGGTCAGATGAGGATATTTTTCCGCCAGTTGCCCGAGAAAGCTCTCGGCGCGCGCGCCCATTTCGCTGTCCGAAACGTCCGTGGCCGGCACGTCGCCGGACGCGGCCCTGGAAGCCTGGGAGAACTCGCGGTTGAAGTCCTTGTCCTCCAGGGGGAAGCCGGGCAGGCGGCCCACCTCCTGCAGGGCGAAGCGATAGGCCGCCGCCGTGCATTCCAGATTGAGCTGTTCCAGAAAGAGCGCGAAATCCGGGATGCGCTCCATGGGAATGACCACATCCTCATTGAGCTTGAAGCCCGACGTGCGCCTGGCGATGGCCGACAGGCGGTGGCGGTCCTCCCAGAAGCGTTCGGCCTCCTTGTCGTCCGCGGCCACAATGATGTCCACATTGTCCTGCCGTTCCACCAGGCTCACAATGTCGCCCACGCACTTGTCCAGCAGATAGGGGTCGTCGCCGTCGGCCTGAAGGATGATGACGGAAATGGGCAGACCCTCGTATTTTTCGGACTTGCGTTTGTATTCAAT
The DNA here is from genome assembly GCF_050313595.1 of Desulfovibrio sp. SGI.169. Classification (NCBI taxonomy): domain Bacteria; kingdom Pseudomonadati; phylum Thermodesulfobacteriota; class Desulfovibrionia; order Desulfovibrionales; family Desulfovibrionaceae; genus Desulfovibrio; species Desulfovibrio sp. SGI.169. Next base: position 154,693 of record NZ_JBNPLS010000004.1, read on the forward strand.
GGCCTGGACGTACTTGGCGTTGAACTCTTCCAGGGCCGAAAGATGGGCGTAGTCGCCCTCCTGCCGGATGCGGTTGCGCAGGGCCACCAGCTCGCGCACCACCACGGCCGCGGGGTGCATGGAGCGGCCGAAAAATTCCAGCACCATGACCCGCTTGTGCTGCGGCTTTTTGTGAATGATGAAGCCGGCCTCGGTGATGATGCCGTCCACGCCTTCCTTCTGCATGCCGGGCAGGCCGCCCAGGGCCTTGTTGGTCACGTCCTTGCCCAGACCGGGCAGGCGAATTTCGTCGCCGCGCAGGTGCACCACATTGCGCACGCCGCCGCTGACATCCTTGACCACAAAGACGGCGGTTTCATCAGGCAGAATTTTGTGCCGGGGGTGGTTTTCGCGCTCCACGGTGATAATTTCGCCGGTGGGCGTGACCATGCGCCACCAGAGCAGGTTGTCCAGGGTGGTGCCGTACTCGAAGGCGCTGGGCCCGCCCGCGTTTTCCGAGACGTTGCCGCCAATGGACGACGCCTGTTTGGAGGCCGGGTCCACGGTAAAAAAAGCGCCCGCCGCGTCCACCGCGTTGATCACCTCCTGGGTGATGGCCCCGGCCTGGCAGGTGACGGTCATTTCTTTCGGGTCAATGGGGCCGATGCGGGTCAGGCGGGTGAGGCTGACGATGAGCGTGCGCTTGCGCGCGGGCACGGCCCCGCCGGTCATGCCGGAACCGCCGCCGCGCGGTATCAGCGCAAATTTCATGTCATTGGCCAGTCTGACCAGCGCGGCCACCTGCTCGGTGGTATCCGGCTCCACCACCAGCAGAGGCAGCTCCATGCGCAGGTCGGTGGCGTCGGTGGCCGTTTCCACCAGGGCCGAAGGTTCGGTGAGAATGCACTCGTCGGGCAGGATGCGGCGCAGGGCGTCGATGAGCCTGCCCCTGAACTCAGCCTCCGCCTCATGGGCGGACCAGAACATGGTGATGCCCTCGCCGATGGCCGTGGCGTAATAGTGGGCCAGAGCCACGGATTCCCGCTCAAAGCCCTCGCGCACGCTGCCGCGCACGGTGTCGGCGTCGATAAAGGGATTGTAGGCCACCAGAAAAAGTTCCTCGGCGATGGCAATGGCCAGATTGCGCACGGATTCGGGCCATTCCGCAAAATCGTCGATATTGATCTTCAGGATGCGGTTCACCACATAGTCGGGCGAAATGGAAATATGCGGACCCTTATGGGGCATGATCATCTACCTCAATGACAGTGAATGGCTGGCGCAAGGCACGCGGGCTCATGGAGAAAGCTTCTTTTCTACGTTGTCCGGGCGCGGATGGCAAGCGCGGCCGGAAGGCGGCCGCCGCAAGCTCACGCGTTTGCCTTTGACATTTGCGCCCGTCCGGCTATCTTCGTGCCTGCCCGCAACCAGCCTGAACAGCGCCCGCATGGCGCGCAACAAGAGGTTTTATGCTGATTTACAAACTCCAGCCGCTCACCGATGTGCTCGACTGGCTGCATCACTGCTGGGAACGCCCGTCCACGCAGCGGCGTCTCGCCCTGTTTTTGCTGTGGTTTTATCTGCTTGTCCTGGCGGGGGTGGAGCTGAAACGCATGGGCCTGTATCCGCTCTGGCTGCCGCAACCCCCGGACAGCCATTTTTACGCCATTCACATGGCGTTCACGCTGATTCTGGGCATGGAGGTCATGAGCCTGATTTTTGTGATTCCCTCATCCCTGTCCCAATCCATGGGCAAGCAGTTCGAGATTCTCACCCTGATTCTGCTGCGCAACGCCTTCAAGGAGCTGGCGGCCCTGCGGGAGCCGGTGCATATCGGCTTCGACAATATTCAGGCCGTGGTGGAAATAGGCGTGTCCGGGGCCGGAGCCTTGTGCGTCTTTCTCTGTCTGGGCCTGTACCGGCGCATCGCGCGGCGGCAGCGCTTCATCCCAAGCCCGGACATGCGCATGCGCTATGTCATGAGCAAAAAGCTGCTGGCCCTGGGCCTGTTCGTGATCTTTTTCAGCTTCGGCGTGTATGATCTGGCGCTTCATCTGCACTCCGGCAGGGAGCAGCACTTTTTTGAAACCATCTACACAGTGCTGATTTTCGCGGATATCGCCATGGTGCTCATTGCCCAGCGCTACATGCCCTGCTATCACGCGGTGTTCCGCAATTCGGGCTTTGTCATCGGCACGTTGCTCATGCGGCTTTCATTGTCGGCCCCGCCGCTCTGGAGCCCGGTCATCGGGCTGTTCGCCGCCCTTTTCGTTCTGGCGCTGACCTGGGGCACCAATCTTTTCAGCCCCTATCTGAAGCCGGAAGAAAAAAACGGCGGTTGAACGCGAACACGCCCCGCCGCGCGCCGCATGCCGGCGACAGCGCAAAGCCCCTCCGCCTTTCGCCGGAGGGGCTTTGTCTTGCAACAAAAAGCTCCCCGACCGGGAAGCGGCGGGGAGCTGCGACATCGCGAAAAAATGCGGCCCTAGGCGTTGGCGGCCTTGAGCATTTCCTCCACCATGGACAGGGTGGGGGTGGCCCCGGCTTCCAGGCCGCAGAGGCCGCGCACGGCCAGCATAAGCATGTCGAACTGAAGGGCCATTTCGGTTACGCCGTTGTCAATGACGCAGTTGTCGCCGCGCACCGACAGCCGGTAGGCATGGCGGCTGCGTTCCTGACCGCTGGAACGCACAATGTAATACACCTGCTCGTTGTTGTCCGTCACATAGAGCTTCTGGCGGGTGAGCATGCCGCGCTCCTCGTCATACCAGGAGCACTCTGAAAAAAGGCGGCCGCGAAACTGAAAATCGCTGCCGTTGTCATGTTTCAGACAGATGTCTTCCATATTCTTCTGCACGTTCACTCCTTCCTCCGCGTGCTCTTGCCGGACGGAGACCGGGACACTGGCGGGTATCGCTGGAAGCAAGCTAGCATTGCAGGCGAAGCCTTGTCAATAATCGCAGCAACCAAACAGCAAAATCGCATGCGGCGGGCGGGAGTGTTTTTCAATGCATTGAAATATATTGTTAAAATATTGGTCCCTGTCTAGAAATAGTCTTGCGGTTCGCCTGAAAAATTCGTGAAACAGCCCGGGTTCCGCGTTATGGCCGCATGTCGCGCCAAAAAGGCCAGACAGGGTCGCGCCCGCGTCGCTGGCCCTGTTGCGCCGAAAAACGATCCCCGCTTCGTGGGCGCGCTCCCGTTCTTTCGCATTGCGGTTTTAAAGCATTGCCTTTGAAGTCGTGCTTTAATTGTCAGAAAAGTCAGTGCCGGCGCGCTTTTTCAGCCTGTTGCGTTTCTGCCGGCATTTTTTTGGGCGTGCCGCCCCGCCTGCCGGCAAAACGCGCATAGCAGCGGGCCACGGGCGAGGCCGGGTCCATGCCCGCCAAAAAAGAGCCGCTGGGGCGCGCGGGCCGGGCGGGGGGCCGGATGTCGGGCCGCGTCTTCCGGTCGGGCGTTCCCGCGGGGGAGGGGGGCGCGCCCGCGTTCAGGATGTTTTTGCCCAGCACCAGCGTAACCTTTATGCTGCTGAAAAAGGGTTTTTCCATGAACGCGTTGACGCGTTCCAGAATTTCCCCGCTCATCAGGTGCAATTCCTGCATAAGCATGGCGTCTTCGGCGCCGAGCAGCAGCATCTCCTTGTGATGTCCCAGGGGCAGAGCCAGAGGGGCCAGCTCCGGCCCCATGACCTTTTCCCAGTTCCGCCAGAGCAGGCTCAGGCGGGCGCGTTCCGGCCCGCCGCCCAGGGCGGCCAGCAGCGCGGCGAGCAGATCGCCGGCCAGCGCGGGGCCGCCGTCTTTGCGCTGTTGACGCGCCCGTCGCGTCAGCTTGCGCATGGGGGCGGCATGGGGCGGGGCTTGCTGTTTCATGCCGGTGTGACCCAAAGCCTTTCAATGCGGTTGTGCCGGTTTTGCGCCGCCGCGCGCCCCTTGCCGGAATACGCGTTTTCAGAGCCTCCCCTGTCTTCTCCCGGCTTTTCCGTCGGGCGTCCGCCGGCGCGTGCGTCCCCGGCGGGACAAGAGCGGGGCAGGGTCGAAACGGGGCCCGGCAAGGGATAGCTAGTGTCTACTTGCAAAAGTGGACACTGCAAAACCCGTAAAGTTTTGCGGCGGCGTGGCCGGGTTCATTTGCGAAAACCACGTTTTTTCGCCAACGATCCTGCAAAAATTCTTCGTGGAATTTTTGCAATAAGACACTTGGGGACAGACGGGGGCGGATGAAGACGGCCCCACTTCCTTTTACCTGTCATTGCCTTGCTGCCCGTGAAAAGCAAGGTTTTGAACATGCCCGCTTCGGTAGGCCGCATCAGCCTGCTTGACTATATCTGGATAGGCTGATATTAACATCAAATTAAGTTGATTTATATGTGGAAAACTTCATGGCATTGTTGTATTTCAAGGCTCTTTCTGATGAAACCCGGCTGCGGCTTGTGCATATTTTGCTGCATTATGAGCTGTCGGTCAACGAGCTGGTGCGCATCTTGGGCATGGGCCAGTCGCGGGTTTCCCGACATCTGAAAATTCTTACCGAGGCCGGGCTGCTGACCTCGCGCCGCGACGGGCTGTGGGTGTTTTACGCCGCGCCGCGTGCCGGGAAGGAGCGCGATTTTCTGCGGGCGGTCATGCCCTTTGCGCCCGCCGACGCGCTCATGCGCGCTGATCTGGGCATGGCCGCGCAGATTCTGGAAGAGCGCGCCCGCAAAACCCGCCAGTTTTTCAACGCCATCGCCGAAGATTGGGACGAGCTCAACCGCGAGGTGCTTGGCGCGTTTGACCTGCCGGAGGCGGTTTGCGCCGCCGTGCCTGACGGCTGCGGCACGGCTGTGGACCTGGGCTGCGGCACGGGCGCTGTGCTTGGCCGCCTGTTGCCGCTGGCGCGCGGGGTTATTGGCGTGGACGGTTCGGCCCGCATGCTGGAGCTCTGCCGCCGCCGCTTCAGTCAGGAAGATCTGGGCGGCGGCCGGGTTTCCCTGCGCATCGGCGAGCTCAGCCATTTGCCCTTGCGTGATCATGAGGCGGACTTCGCCTGCATCAACCTTGTGCTGCACCATTTGTCCGCGCCGGAGGAAGGTCTGCGCGAAATCCGCCGGATCATGGCCCCCGGCGGGCGTTTGTTCGTGGCGGATTTTCTGCGCCACAACGACGAAACCATGCGCAGCCGTTACGGCGACCGCTGGCTGGGCTTTGAAGAAAGCGAACTGGCCGCCGCTCTGGAGCGGGCCGGCTTTGCCCTTGCGCGCGGCGCGCGGCGGCCCGTGGGCCGTGGGCTTGAGCTGCTGCTGATGGAGGCCGCCGCCCGCTGACGCCCCGCATTGACCATTTGCCAAAACTCCCAAGGAGAAAATCAAGATGACCAAAGCACTGGATTTGAGCCTGCCACATAAAGTGGCGGACATGAACCTGGCCGATTTCGGCGGGAAGGAAATGCAGCTTTCCGAACGGGAAATGCCCGGCCTTATGGAATGCATCAGAAAGTACGGCCCGCGAAAACCCCTCAAGGGGCTCAAAATCATGGGCTCTCTGCACATGACCATCCAGACGGCCATGCTGATCAAAACCCTGCACGCCCTGGGCGCGGACATCCGCTGGGCCTCGTGCAACATTTTTTCCACCCAGGATCACGCGGCGGCGGCCGTGGCCGAGCAGGGTCTGGCCAGGGTTTTCGCCTGGAAGGGCGAAACCCTTGAAGACTACTGGTGGTGCACGGAAATGGCCCTGACCTGGCCCGACGGCTCCGGCCCCGATCTTATCGTGGACGATGGCGGCGACGCCACCCTGCTCATCCACAAGGGGGCGGAGGCTGAAAACGATCCCTCCATCCTGGCGCAAAAGACCGATAACAAGGAATTTCAGTGTGTGCTGGATCGTCTGGCCCTGCGCCTCAAGGAAGACCCGCGGCACTGGCGCAGGGTGGCGGCCGGCATGAAGGGCGTTTCTGAAGAAACCACCACCGGAGTGCACCGCCTCTATCAGCTGGAGAAGGAAGGCAAGCTGCTTTTCCCGGCCATCAACGTCAACGATTCGGTAACCAAATCCAAGTTTGACAATCTTTACGGCTGCCGCGAGTCGCTGGCCGACGGCATCAAGCGCGCCACGGATATCATGGTGGCGGGCAAGGTGGTTGTGGTCTGCGGTTACGGCGATGTGGGCAAGGGCTGCGCCCAGTCCATGCGGGGCTTCGGCGCGCGCGTGCTGGTGACTGAGATTGACCCCATCTGCGCGCTTCAGGCCGCGATGGAAGGCTATGAAGTGACCACCGTGGAGGACGCGCTGCCCCTGGGCGACATCTATGTGACGTGCACCGGCAATTACCATGTGATCACCGGCGCGCATATGGAAGGCATGAAGGATGAGGCCATTGTCTGCAATATCGGCCACTTCGATAATGAAATCGACATGAACTACCTGGAGAGCACGCCCGGCGTCAGCAAGCTGAACATCAAGCCCCAGGTGGACAAATGGACCCTCAAATCCGGCCGCAGCATTCTGGTGCTGGCCGAAGGCCGCCTGGTCAACCTGGGCTGCGCCACGGGCCATGCCAGCTTTGTCATGTCCAACAGCTTTACCAACCAGACCCTGGCCCAGATCAAGCTGGCCTCCGAAAAGCTGGAAAACAGGGTCTATACCCTGCCCAAGGAGCTGGATGAAGAAGTGGCCCGCCTGCACCTGGGCCGCCTGGGCGCCAGACTGACCAGGCTCACGCGGGAACAGGCCGACTATATTGGCGTGAATGTGGACGGGCCGTACAAGCCCGAAATGTACCGGTATTGATTTTTCTCTG